>REDW01000120.1 GCA_007693325.1 Spirochaetaceae bacterium | reverse complement strand
TCAGAAGGTTCTCAAAACGCTGTTGCCAGCGAGTATCGATGCTCATTGCGACTCTTCACGTTGTTCTGCAGCTGCGCGCGCGGATATTCCTATGTCCGCGAAGATTGATCCGACTGCCGCGGATAATCGCTGTCCAGATGGCGCGCTACGATCCGCCCGGCAACCTGCCCCGGAGCAGCGTCCTCGGCGGCGGAGACCTCGCCGAGGCGGCGGCGCGTGCGGTCGGGCAGCTCGACGATCATGCGCGAAAGGCCGCTGGGGCAGCTGGAGCGGCCGTCCCACGGCAGCGCGTGGCCGGCATCGAGCAGCTCCTGGCTGAGACTGCGGTCACTGTCTGCAAGATAAACCTCCGCAATCCAGCGGCGCCACTTGCCGTGGCGCGAGGAGACGATCTGCGCGCGGAACCTGTTGGCGCGCAGGCGTTGGTAGACGTAGCGCCACGCCTCGTACCCCGGCTCTCCGGCTACGGTGCGTGAGCGTGTCCATTCCGGCGCCTGTATGCCGGCCAGACGCAGTCGGTGCTGCACGGTGATACCAAAGCCGATCTCAATCTCCGCATCCAGTGTGTCCCCGTCTACGATGCCGTACAGCCGCGCCGGAAAACGCCACAGCTGCGGCGGCCCGGCGGGAAACCGGTCCGTGTTACCCGCAGACTCTGCCTCACCATCGGCTGCGGTCAGCAGCCGGGTTTCCTCGGGCTGCTGTGGGTTATGGCCCACCAGGGCGTGCAACCACTTGGTGCGGATCAGGTGGCGGTCTATCTGCTCCGCCGTGCTGATCCAGCGGCGGGTCATGACGTGGAAGCCCATGTCTATTACCAGCTCAAGCATATTGCCGCTGCCGAAGGCGTCAATGTAGGTGCGATAGAGGTAACAGAACAGCGGCCGTGGCTGGCCCGCGGCGCGTGCGGCTACCGCAGCGCCGGGAATGCTGGATTGCATGGGGCTATCTGTCATGCTATCTGTCTTTGCTCACGCCTGGCCTGGCGATCAAGCCGCAGAGCACGCGACCCCGGGCCGCAGGCCCGGGGATGAGTTCCGCCGTCAGCCAAGAACAAACTCAAGCCAGTTTTCCATGTGTATGCTGTGAAACTGGGCACCTGGGTAGGCCTGCAGGAATGATCGGGGTGCAGTTGTGCGTTTCTGCTGCACCTTGAACTCATAGGCCCGGATCTCTCCGTCACCCTCCTCTACGTAGTCAATCTCCGCGCCGGTGTATACGCGCCAGAAGAAGCTGTTGCAGCGACGGCGAATGTACGCGTTGGTCTTCCGCCGCTCTGAGACGAGAAAGTTCTCCCACAGGGCGCCCCGATCTCCTCTCAGGTGCCACTCTTTGGTGTCCTCAATAAGGATATTGCGGACTCCGTTATCGTAGAAATAGATCTTGTCTTTGCGGCTGATCTCCTTGCGCAGGTTGCGGGAAAAGGCTCCCAGGCGAAAGACAACGTAGGCTTTTTCCAGGAGATCGATGTAGGAGATTACGGTGTCTGTACTCAGCCCAACCTGGCGCCCGAGCTCCTGATAGGAGACCTCCGCCCCAACCTGGTAGGCCAAAAGGCGCAGAAGGTCACGGAGTCTACGAGGATTTCTGATATCGCCAAGCTCCAGGACATCACGATAGAGGTAGGCGTTGCTCAGTTCCCGCAGATGCTCTACGCGGTCGCGCCTGTTGGCCAGGGAGAACAGGGCAGGATACATCCCCAGAACCAGAGCTTCCGGCAAGCGCCCATGGAGCTCAAATGGGTTTTCCCGCTCGGCGAGCTCCATAAATGCAATTGGATACAGAACAAAAGACCATGTTCGCCCGGTAAGCGCTTCTCGCGTTCCTCCGGCAAGGGAGAGACTGGATGATCCGGTGACAAGGATCCGGGGATCCAGCAGATCCGGGGCCCGATTGTCATGGATGATCTTGAGGGCGCGCCCTACATCGGGTATGTGCTGCGCCTCATCAAGCAGTACGTAGCGGTATCCGGCAAGGATCCCACGCAGACGGCTGAGATCACAGGAAGAAATCTGCTCTGCTGTACGCGGATCTTCACCGCTCAGCAGCAGGTACTCACCGGGAGCCAGCTCTTCCATGAGCTCCTGGGCGAGGGTTGTTTTACCGGTCTGCCGGGCCCCAAACAGAAGTACATGCCGGTTGTCTCCGGTTATTCTTTCTGCTATGGCTTCCTTGAGCGCCCGGTGAATATGCGTCATGTTACCGGCAAGTATAACATTTCCTCGTGAATTTGTCGATTTGACTGGATGAATTACGGGTAAATCATCGGTTAGCACGGCTCGGCGGAGCCGAATAGCGAAGGCTCGGGCAGGCTCTTATGTGCTCTCAGGCCTGGTATCCAGGAACCACCTATAGGCAGGGAATTTCAGATTGCGACGAACACCCCTGTTCAGGAACTTTGTAGTGCCGAAGCGGTAAGCAGCACCGCGTCCTTCCTCTCGGAAAACAGAATCTCATCCAGCGCCGCATCCAGCCGCGCGGATATTCCTATGTCCGCGAAGTTTGCTCCGGCTGCGCGCCTGCAGATCGATCTGTGTGGTGTGTATCTGCTCTGCCGGCGTGTTAGCGGGCGGCGCGGAAACCCCGCAGCTTGCGCCGCGCTGACCGGGCGAGCGGCAGTGAGCCCGAACGGCAGCGCGAAGCCGCGCAAGCGAGGAGTTGCAGCAGAGCACGCGACCCCGGGCCAGAGGCCCGGGGGAACACCCCCCGATGACTTATTGCGTGAGGGCTGTCCGTCCTGCCGCTCAGCTGCCGCTCAGCTGCCGTTCAGCTGTCGGTCAGCTGTCGTGCAGGCCGCACTCGTCCACCAGGCCGCGGAAGCGCGCCGTGCGCTCTTTGGTCTCGTGGGCATCCAGCGGGCGGCTGGAGTGGGCGTCTCCGACGCTGCGGTAGCCGTGCTGCTGCAGCGGATGGCGCGGCAGATCGTAGACGCGGAAATAGGTCTCGATCTGCTCTGCGGTCCAGCGCAACAGCGGGTGGATCTTGTAGACCCCCAGGCCGATCTCCACGGTCTGCAGCGCGGCGCGGTGGCTGGTCTGCTGGGAACGAACGCCCGAGAGCCAGGCGGTGGCGCCGAGCTCGGCCAGTGCGCGCTGCATCGGCTCTACTTTGCGCAGGCTGGTGTACTGGCGCATTGCGTCGGGGTTGTTGGTCTCCCACAGCCGCCCGTGCAGCGCCTCCATGCGCGCGGGGCTCAAGAGCGGCTGAAACACGTGCAGATCCAGATTCAAGCGTTCGGTCAACTGCTGCGCGTAGCGGTAGGTCTCTGGCGGCAGATAGCCGGTGTCGATCCAGATTACCGGGGTTCCCGGCGCGGTCCGCGTTACCAGATCCAGCAGGACCGCGGACTGGATGCCGAAGCTGGTACTCATTACCAGGCCGCGGCCAAAGAGCAGCGCGGCCTCGCGCACCTGCTGCCAGGCGTCGCGCGGGGTGATCTCTGAACGCAGCCGTTCCAGGCTCACCGATGCGAAGCTGCGGATGCCCGCGTTCAACCGGCGCAACTCGCGGCGGCGGAAGTGGCGCTCGGCGGGATTACCCACGCGGCGCCGCAGCCTGGCCGCGCTGACCGGACGCCGGGACGGTTTATCGTTTGGGAAAAACCTGCGCTTTGCCATACCGCCTCCTGTTCAGGGTTTCGTTTGGGGCCGGGCCGGTTTACTTCGGCGGGCCCGGGTGCCGGGTGCCGGGTGCCGGGGCCGGGCCGGTTTACTTCGGCGGGGCACCGCGGGCGGGTTACTCCGGCGGCCAGCTGGCCGGCCAGGCAGCGCCTGCGGGCAACCCCGAGGCCAAAGGTGACTATCTCACGTTAGTTTAACACTATTGGCGCAGCGATAGCAAGGGCTCGTTTGATATTTCTGCGTTGGCCGGCGGGCGACGGGCGACGGCCGCCGGCGGCAGCCGGCGGCCGGCCGGAGCTCAGCCGGATACCTTGGCCATGCGCTGAAAGCGGCTGTTTTGCGCCAGCAGTTCCTGGTAGTTGCCGCGCGCGGTGATGCGGCCCTTGTCCAGCATGAAGATGGTGTCACACTCGACCAGCGTTGTCAGGCGGTGCGCGATGATAATGATGGTCTTTGTGCCGGTCAGCGAGTGGATGGCGTCCATGATGGCGTCTTCGGTCAGGCCGTCCAGTGCGCTGGTGGCCTCGTCCAGGATCAGCACCTGCGGATCGGTGTAGACCGCGCGCGCGATGCCGAGCCGCTGGCGCTGGCCTCCGGAGAGGCGTACGCCGCGCTCACCGACCACGGTATCGTAGTGCCGCGGAAGTTCGGTCTCGATGAAATCTCCCAGGTTGGCGATGTGGGCCGCGCGGCGCACGGCGTCAGTATCGATATCCTCATCGGGGATGCCGAAGGCGATGTTGCGCGTGATGCTGTCATCCGAGAGGTAGATGTGCTGCGGCACGTAGCCGAGGTTGACCTGCCAGTTGCGCATGTTGGTCTCGTCCAGCGGGGTGTCATCGATCAGGATCCGTCCCGCGGTGGGCGGCAGCAGCCCCAGAATGATATCCACCAGGGTGGTCTTGCCGCAGCCGGTGGGGCCCACCAGGCCGACGATGCTGTTCTTCTGGATCTCCAGCGACTGCTCTTTGATCACGTCCTCGTCGGTATCCGGGTAGCGGAAGCGGATATCCTGCAGCGCGATGCGCCGCTCAAAGGGCAGCGGCTGGATTTCGCGCAGCTTGAACTTTGGCAGCCGCTCGGCGTGATCGACATTGAGGTGCTTGTGCACCAGCTCTACTACCGCCTGATGCGAACGCAGCTGCGCCAGATCCTTGAACATGTTCTTGAACGCCGGCTGCAAGCGATTGGCGGCGTAGGCGTAGACGCCGATCAGCGGAATAAGCGCGGCAAAATCATCCTGGGTTGCAATAACCAGCGTGACCCCCAGGATGATGCCGCCGAACATGATGCTCTGCAGGAAGTACTTGGGCACGGCGCCGAGGATCTTCTTGCGCGCCAGCAGGGTGGCCATGCGCCGCGAAGGGCCGGAGAAGCGGTCAACGAAGACCTTCTCCTTGCCGAGCATCTTGACGTCCTTGATGCCGCCGAGCGCCTCCGAGGTAGCCTTGAAGCGCTCGCGGTTGGCCTTGATGCGCTGCTTGCCGAGCTTGTAGAGCCGCGAGCGGATCAGGCCGTAGGTGCCGCCGTACATCAGTACAATTACCACCGCCACCACACCGGAGACCGCCGGATTGATGGCGATCAGAAAGCCGATGATCAAAGCGGCGATTACCAGGTTGGCGAGCCCGTCCAGAAACGGGATCAGGAAGCCCTTCATCAGGGTCTGGACTTCCGACAGCACGTTCTTGCTCAGATCAGCGCTGTTCTGGTTGAGGAAAAAGATGTAGGGATGCCCCAGGTAGCGCGCCAGCAGCTGGCGCGCCATAGTGTGGCCGCGGCCGTGGGCAAAGCGCGCCTTGGCGTAGTCTGTCAGCGCGTTGAACATGTTGCGCACCACAATGAAACCAGCCACCGCGATGCCCAGCGCCACAAAGAAGGCGCGGTGGCTGTCAAAGCCAAATGTAGTATAGGCCCAGTTGAGGTAGCGGTTGGTCTCTATCAGTTCCGGCTGCGCAGCTACCGCCAGAAACGGAGCTATTGAACCGATGCCGACGACTTCCAGCAGCGCCAGCATCAGCAGCATCAAACAGAGAATCACAAATTTGCGGCGCTCTGCCCGAGAGAAGACGGTCCACAGCAGGCGAAGTCCCTTGATCATGGCTGAGGGTTTCCTTGCGCGCGCGGCGGTGTGCCGGGGGCGTGCGGCGCGCTGTGATAGTGCGTGAGGTACCAGCTGACAAAGCGCCGCACGCCCTCGGTTACCGCGGTGCGGGGCTGGAATCCCAGCGCGGCCTGCAGCGGCGCGCAGTCCGCCCAGGTGGCCTCGACGTCTCCGGGCTGCATGGGGGCGTAGTCGATCTGCGCCTTTTTGCCGAGCGCATCCTCGATTGCGCGCACAAAGTCCAGCAGCGCTACCGGGGTTCCGTTACCGATGTTGTAGAGGCGGTAGGGTGCCGGTGACGCCGAGGGGTCCTGGTCGGTATTCTCATCATCGTGCGCCGGCGCTGCGGGCTGAAATAGCGTCCTGGTAACGCCCTCGACGATATCATCCACGTAGGTGAAGTCCCGCTGCATGTTGCCGTTGTTGAACAGGGTTATCGGCCGGCCCTCAAGGATGGCGCGCGTGAAGAGAAACAGCGCCATATCGGGCCGGCCCCACGGTCCGTAGACCGTGAAGAAGCGCAAACCGGTGGTTGGAAGTCCAAACAGGTGCGAGTAACTGTGGGCCATGGCTTCATTGGCCTTCTTGCTGGCGGCGTAGAGGCTGACCGGATGATCCGCCGGTTTGTCGGCGCGGAACGGCATATCCTGGTTGAGGCCGTAGACCGACGAGGTAGAGGCGTAGACCAGGTGCTGCGGCGGATAGCTGCGGCAGGCTTCCAGCAGGTTCAGGAAACCGCTGATGTTACTGTCCACGTAGGCGCGCGGATTGGACAGCGAGTAGCGTACGCCGGCCTGCGCGGCCAGGTTGCACACGTGGCTGAAGCGATGCTCGGCGAACAGCCGGTGCAGGTAATCGGCGTCCTCCAGCTGAGCGCGCACGAAGGTGTAGGCGCCGGCGGCAACCGGGGTGTTCCACTCGAGTGCAGCGGCGTCTACGCCGCATTGCGCCAGCCGCGCGTGCTTGAGTTCAACCTCGTAGTAGTTGTTGATGCTGTCCAGACCCACCACGCGCTGACCGTCTGCCAGCAGGCGCTGTACGGTGTGGTAACCGATGAATCCGGCGGCGCCGGTAACCAGAATAGTGTTTTGCATGCTGCTCAACTTCCGGCCGATACCAGGATGCGCATCAGGTAGGCGCTGCCGTTATCCGCCCCGGCGGCGTTTTCTGCCCCGGCGTTGACCGCCCCGGCGGGCTCGACGTGCTCGGCGTAGAGCAGAAACTGATTACCCGCCGGGGCTACCAGCGCTGAAGCCTTGTGCTGCCGGTACTCCAGGCCGTACTTGGCGCACAGATGCTCCAGCACGAAGGCCAGGTCACTCTGCCCCAGCACCACGATGCTGCGGTAGCCCTTGCGCTTGACCTCCACCACCAGCGCTTCCAGCGCGTCACGGTAACCGACCACGCTCTTGATTGTGCGCTTGAGGTAGCGGTAACTCTTGCGTGCGATGGCCTCGATACCGGCAGGTGTCACCGCGTAGGCGACGTTGCGGTTGTTGACCTTGCGCATGGTTAAAAGCCCCTTACGCGAGAGACGCTTGACGATGGCGTTGGTCATGCCCAGGGAGGCGCCGACGGCGTCCGCCAGATCGCGCTGGCGGACTCGCTGACGGTTGTAGATTTCCTCGAGAACCGCGAGCTCCAGCTCCAGCTCGTGCCGCTCCTGTAGCGGCACTCTGGTAGTAGATGGTGGAAACTGGGATCTGGAATCTATCATGTAGTTCTGTGTGGTTCTGTGGGCGCAGCTCGGTCCGGAACAAGGGGCATGGCGAGCGGTGCTGGGAGTACACCCGGATGCCGCCGAAACTGGCTATCCAGGGCCACGCGTCCGTGTTGCAACGCCGTACAGCAACGCCGCGTGGAATGTTCGTACAACGAACAATATAGCACACTGTAACGCAACGTCAATGGTGTATCGGTGATCGGTTGACACGCGCGGGCAATCATCGCAAAATGCGCAGCATATTTAGCGTGCCCAAGGAGTGTCCATGACATACACTCGCCGCGCCGCGGTGACCGCCGTGACGCTTGCGCTTCTGTTTTCCGTTGCTACCTCGCTGTTTGCGCAGCAAACGCTGTACGAGATTTTCGACGTGAACTACCACATCGAAGGCAGAACACGCCAGTTTGCGCTGGAGGCGGTGGTGGACCTGGAGCCGGGGCTGGTCTTCGCGTCGCAGGAGCAGCTCGATCTATTTATTGCAGACCAGCAGCAGCTGCTGATAAACCAGCGCCCGCTTGCCGAAGCGCGGGTTGAGTACAGCCTGCGTCAGCTGAGCGCCGAGCGCTACGCGGTTTCAGTGGACGTGCATACACGCGACAGCTGGAATGTCATTGCGCTGCCCTACTTCCGCTACAGTACCGATGACGGGTTGTTGTTGAGCCTGCGCGGACGCGACTACAACTTCTTTGGCACGCTGGAGCGCCTGGCGGTCAACCTTGACTGGGAGAACGAGTCTCCCGGAGACGGGCTGACCAATATCGACGAGCTCAACCTCAACTGGAGCTTCAGCTGGCCGTTCCAGTGGCGCGGCTACGACTGGCGCTGGGACGTCAAGGGCGAGCTGGCGTATCTGCCCGATGATACCGATGAGTACAACTTTGAGACCGCGCTGGGAATCACCTTCCCGTGGCTCTTTGGGCTGGACTGGACCGCCACGTACATTCAAGAGCTCGACATCCGCCGCGGTGATGATCCCGACGGCTACTGGGTGACGCCGGGGGCACGGCTGGCTACCTCGGTGCCCACCGGCTGGATGCTGGGCAACCTGGGGGAGATCAGCTACAACCCGCGCGGAACCGCCAAGTATCCCTACGCACCCGGTTTGAGCGAGGCGCGGCGCGGGCCGACGGTCGATTTCACGCACTCGCTGAGAGCGGGGCGCGTCAACTGGATTGGCAACTTCCGTGACGGCACCGTGGCATCCCTGACCAACTCCAACGAGCTCAACCTCTACCGCGCGGTGGGTGACAGCAATCTGGAGCCGTGGGACCGGGTGGTGGAAGCCGAGCTGCGTTCCTACGGCGCCTACCTGCCGCAGGCCCTGTTTCCAGTGGGTCTGTCCGCGCGCGTGGGTGTGTTTGCCGAACTGGACGGCAGCGACCAGATCAATGACCGGGTGCGCGGCATCATCAAGCGCGTGGACGGTGAAGACCGCCTGAGGGGTGAGTACGGCGCCTACGCCAACGTGGACCTGGCGGTCAGCGTGTTCCGCTGGGGCAGATTTGCCGAGGGCCAGGGCGCGGTATTTCTGGACGTTGGCGCAACCGGGGATCTGGATACCGGCCTGATAGACCCGGATGATATCCTGTTTGGCGGCGGTATCGAGATCTTTGGCTTCCCGCTGTTCTCGCGCGCGCTCTACCTGCGCGCCTCATTGGGGTTTGACCTGCGCGCAGTGGTGGAAGACGCCAGCATCCGCGGCGCCAACAAGCGCGATATCTTCATCGGGCTGGACCACCACTACTGAGGCGGCCGGATCCCGATGTTGTAGCGCGCCCCGATGAAGAACTCGAACAGCAGACGGTTGTCATTGCCGGGTTTGTAGAGGCCAGGCTGGTCTTTGTCATTGTGCGTGTCATCATCGGGTGTAACAACGTCAACGACTTCCAGCTCATTGAACACCGCGCCGATCATGGCGCTGGCCTTCCAGTCCCAGGCGCCGAAGCTGCGGGCGATCGAAGTCTCCAGACGTACGGTCTTCTCCAGCGGGCTTTCATCCAGCAGCGGAAAGAGTTTGCCCTCGCCGTAACGGCCGGGGTGGCCGCGGTACTCGTGCCACGGATTGGCCGGTGACTTGGAGCCGGAGACCACGAACTCGGCCGAGCCCTCGACCCAGTAGTCATTGACGTCTCCCTCGTAGGTGGCCATGAAGGCCAGGTTGTTCTCACCGTAGAGGTAGCCGATGTAGTTGTCGCGGTAGTCCAGCGCGCGCGCACCGCCGTCAAACAGGTACTCCACCGCCGGGTAATAGGTGTACTCGTAGCGCTTCATGCTGTAGTTGTCTCTGTTGGCGCTGGTAGCGGCAAAGGTGTACTTGAGCGCGCCGGCGTGGAAGAGCCCCAGGCGGCCGAAGCTGAAATCGCGCTTGGCGCCGAGAGACCAGCCCCACTTGTTGGGGTGCTCGAGGTCGTGGTCCGGCGCCAGCATGTTGAGATTGATGTCTCCCATGATGAACTGAAAATAGCCGTAGTAGTTGGGAAAGCGCGGTTGGGTGTACTCCACGAAGAATCCCATGTGGCTGTTTTCATCGTCTATCTGGGTCCACGGCTTACCACTGGTGGAGTTGACCAGCTGCGTGAAGTACATCGGCAGCGGGCTGAGGAAATACTCCGGGTAGAATGACTGGTTGATGTAGACGATAGACTCCTGAAAGCCGAGACGCCAGTCGCGCAGCTTGATGCCGTAGACCTTGTAGTTGGCGCCGCGGTCCAGCGGGCGATAGTAGACACCGGACGGGTTGTCCGGATCCACGCCGTCCGGCGGATTGTCGGGATCGAAGATCGGCGGGCTGGAGGGGTAGTCATCGTAGGGATAGATTGGCTCCGGGCTGCGGTACCATTTGGAGTTCTGGTTGAGGCCGATCCAGCGGCTCTCGTAGAAGAAGAAGCTGTCCTCGTAGTTGACGCTGAGAATGGTGGCGGGGATGTCCCACGAGGAGATGAACATCGAGTAGGGGCTGTCGATCTCGTCGCGGTGCGGGGTTCGACCGAAGAGCAGCGACACGGGGCGGTAGTTGAACTCTATGGTGCCCTGCTTGAGATTGAAGTAGTGCCCGAGCATGTATGGTTCTTCGGGCTCGTACTTGTCATCGTTGATCAGCGAGAGATCGAAGTACACGCGAAACAGGCCCGAGTTGTATTCTGCGGTCATGCCGACTTCGTCAAACAGCTTATCCTGCGTTGCCGAGAGGCCTATGTAGGGGCTCAGGATAACCGGAACCGGATCTACCTCTACCCCGTAGTCCGGCGGCAGGGGCAGCTCGGCCGGCTGGATTGACTCCAGGGCAGTCAAAGACAACGGCATCAAGAGCGCAAACAGAGCGGCGGCTAGCAGCGCCGATTGCTTTGGAATCATTCTCGCATTCTCCTTTCAGCTTCCTGATAAAAGGCATCCATGGCCATTTTCAAATCACGCGCACCGAGGTTGCGCAGCGCCATGCGCAGGCCGAACTGATCCTGCGCGAAGTAGATACTGTTGAAGTAGCGCACGTAGGTGTGCTCTTCGCCATCGATCTCCACTGCCTGCAGAAACCACGAACCGGCAACGTCCGATAGACGTCCATCCAGCGACTCATCCATACGGTAATAGATTGCAAACCGGTCCGGGCCAAGCGGCGGCTCGACAACTTCCAGATAGTAATCATAGTCGGAGCCGAAGAACAATACCCGAAACGAGAGTGTCAGCCGTTGGCGCCAGACGAGCGGTTCCTCACTGACGCGCGTGGCATAGCTGCGGATTACGCGCGGGGAGAACTCGGGATAACTGCTGTAGTCGGTCACTACGCGCCGCAACGCATCGATGGATACAGGGTAGACCGCGTGCAGATCACCGATGCTGGCGGTGGATGCCGAGGCTGGTGGTGCGGTATCAACGGTGAAGCTGATTTCTGTAGGGTTCTGCAGCAGCGCGCTGAAGTCGGCACCGTCAGCCACGGCCAACGGATAGTCTACCGACCACGCAAACGCGCCGCATAGGGTTGTGAGCAACAGCGTAGAAACCAGACGCAACCGGACGGTTTTCATGTAACGCACGCGAAGGTAGCATGCCCGTCGCGAGGCATCAAGGGGGCGGTGGTGGCCCCCTGACGGCGTGCTACCGGCGTGCTACCGGCGTGCTACCGGGTGCGGGCGTCGGCTTCCTGGTAGTAGGCGTCCATGACTGACTTGATGTCGCGCAGGCCGAAGTTGCGCAGCGCCAGGCGCAGGCCCGGGGTGTGGCTGCCGAATGCAACGTGGTTGAAGTGGCGTACGTAGGTGTACTCGCGGCCATCGATATCGATCCGCTTGAGGTACCACGAGCCACCGGTGTCGGCCAGCATTTCGTCGTGGCTCTCAACCATGCGGAAGATCACGGCGATTTCGTCATCGGTCTGATGAACGATGATGTGCTCGGTTTCGAAGCCATAATCAGCGCTGAACACTGCGACGCTGCGCTCGATGCGCGCGGCACGGCGCCAGCTCGGCGGGTCATCGGCGGCGGAGATGACGTCGCTCTTGACCAGGTTGGGAACGAAGCTGTTGTGGCTGTCCAGATCGAGGATCACGTCGCACAGCGCTTCAAAGTTGAGCGGGTAGACGGCGTGCAGGTCGGCGAAGCTCTCCACAACGACGTCTTCATCGGCATCAGATGCAGGATCGCGGATGTCGAAGCGTATCTCGGTGGGGGTTTCAATCAACGCGGCGTAGTCAACGCTCTCGGCCGCGTCGGCCGCGTCGGCCGCGTCGGCCGCCTGCAGGGTGCGCTCATCGTAGCGTCGGCGCCACTGCTCAAACGCTGCGGCGGGCGGCGGGCTGGCCACGAACAGAAACAACAGGCTCAGCAACAGAATGGGACGTGTGTGTCGGGTGGTCTTCATGGTTGCGATATATGATATCGCAGCGCGCTGTGGATGTCGAGCAGGATGTCGAGCAGGATGTCGAGCAGGATGTCGAGCAGGATGTGGGGCCTGGATGTAGGATCCCTGGCTGCGGTTAGTCTGAACGGGCCCGCGCTTCCTCGTAGTAGGCGTTCATCACCGACTTGACGTCCTGCAGGCCGAGGTTGCGCAGTGCCAGGCGCAGACCGACGATGTGCTCGCCGAAGGCCACGTGATTGAAGTAGCGCACGTAGGTATGTTCGCTGCCGTCGACATCGATCCGCTTGAGGTACCACGAGCCGCCGGTTTCGGCAATCATGTCGTCGTGGCTCTCGACCATGCGAAAGACCAGCACCAGTTCATCGTTGTGGTCTCGCGGAACCAGATGTTCAGTCTCGAAGGAGTACTCGGCACTGAATACCACCACGCTGAACTCCAGCTCCACGTGCTGGCGCCAGCTGGGCGGGTCGTCGCCGGTGGGCTCTGCGTCGCTCGAGACCACGCGCGGCACAAAATCCTTGTGGCTGTCGAGGTCGAGGATGGTGTCGCGCAGAGCCTCAAAGCTTATCGGGTATACGGCGTGGATGTCGGCATAGGTCTCGATGTAGATGCCCTCGACGGGATCATCGACGGCGTCGAAGTCGATCTCGGTGGGATCCCGGACCAGATCCGGAAAATCGGCGTCTTCGACGGCCTGCAGGGTGCGCTCGTTATATCGATCGTGCCACTGGTCCACCGCTTCAACCCGCACCGGCGCACACCATACGGCGACAAGTACGACCAGGGCGCGCAGGAAAACGCGGGCGAGGATGCCAGCCTGCCGGCGCGCCGGCAGGCTGGCCGGCAGGCAGGCCGGCGCGCGGGGTTGGCTGGTCGCTGGCCGGGGGGCCAGGTGCGCTGATTGTCTCATACCTGGGCTCAACATACTACCGACTGATGATAGTGTCGAGTGTCGAGCGGTAGCGGGTGGGGGAGAGGTAAGGGAGGGAGACAGAAGGTGGTACTCGGTCAGAGGTCAGACCGAGTGCGGTCAGACCGAGTGCCTCTGTATTGTACTTGAAAAATGGAAGACAGTCTTCCATTTTTCAAGGAAGATGCGCAAAAGGGCCTGGTCCGAGGGCGGAATGCGCGCCGAACGGAGCGGTGCGGACGGAGCGGTGAGCGGTGCGGACGGAGCGGTGAGCGGTGCGGACGGAGCGGTGAGGTGTGGGGAGCGTCAGGGGGTGGTTCGGGTGCGGGCTTCCTGGTAGTAGGCGTCCATGACGGACTTGATGTCGCGCAGGCCGAAGTTGCGCAGCGCCAGGCGCAGGCCCAGGATGCGGCGGCCGAATGCCGCATGGTTGAAGTAGCGCACGTAGGTGTGTTCGATGCCATCGATGTCCACGCGCTTGAGGTACCACGAGCCGCCGGAGTCCGCGAGCAATCGATCGTGACTCTCTACCATGCGGAACAGCAGGGTGAACTCCTGGTGGTCATCGCGCGCAACGAGGTGTCTGGTATCAAAGGAGTAATCGGCACTGAATATGAGGAACCGGAATTCCAGCCTGACGTGCTGGCGCCAGCTGGGCGGATCGTCACCGGTGGGTTCGGCGTTGCTCGAGACCACGCGCGGCGCGAATTCCTTGTGGCTGTCGAGGTCGAGGATGGTGTCGCGCAGGGCCTCGAAACTCACCGGATAGACGGCGTGCAGATCGGCGAAACTGACCGCGTAGATCTCTTCGGCCGGATCACTGTGGACGTCGAAGTCTATTTCTCGCGGGGTGCCGACCAGATCGGCCATGTCGACTCCGGGAAGCGGCTGCAGCACGCTCTTGTCGTACTGCTGGTGCCACTGTTGGAGCGCCGGTGTCGCCAGTGGTTGGGCTGCGCTAAGTAGCAGCAGCAACGGTAGCAGCAACGGTAGAGTTCGCGGCTGTGACCGCGTGGGAAGCAGCGGCCGTGCTCGCGGCGGGGAACTGAACCGCGAGTTCGGCGCCGCGGCGGGCCGAGCGCAGCGGGCCAACGGCGCTACACGGGGTGTCACTTGCCCGCTTCGGCCTTGAGCGCCTCGACCTTATCGGTGCGCTCCCAGGAGAAGTTGTCGCGGCCGAAGTGGCCGTAGCAGGCCGTTTCCTGGTAGATGGGATTGAGCAGATCGAGTGTCTTGATGATGCCGGCCGGGGTCAGGTCGAATACCTTGCCGACCGCTTTTTCGATCCGATCCACTGGAACCGTGGAGGTGCCGAAAGCATCGACCATGATAGAGACCGGGAACGGCACGCCGATGGCGTAGGCCAATTCGACCTCGCAACGTTCGGCGAGGCCTGCGGCTACGATGTTCTTGGCGACGTAGCGCGCCATGTAGGCTGCCGAGCGGTCCACCTTGCTGGGATCCTTGCCGCTGAACGCGCCGCCGCCGTGGCGGCCCATGCCACCGTAGGTATCGACGATGATCTTGCGGCCGGTAAGGCCGGAGTCTCCGTGCGGACCGCCGATCACGAAGCGGCCGGTGGGGTTGATGTAGTAGATGGTGGTATCATCCAGAAGGCCGGTAGGCTCGAGCACCGGTTTAATGATGCGTGCGATGATTGTCTGCTTGAGTTCCTCGTAGCCAACGGCTTCATCGTGCTGGTGGCTGACGACCACTGCATTGATGCGCGTGGGCTTGTAGCCATCGTACTCTATGGTGACCTGGCTCTTGGAATCAGGCCGCAGCCAGGTGATATCGCCGTTCTTGCGCATAGCCGCGGCGTGCATCAGAAGCTGGTGCGCGTAGGTAATGGGCGCCGGCATCAGCTCGGGGGTTTCGGTACAGGCGAAGCCGAACATCATGCCCTGGTCACCGGCGCCCTGCTGACCGTGATAGAGGCCGGTTCCCGAAACGCCCTGGCTGATGTCGGGGCTCTGCGAGTGAATGGCGTTGAGCACGCTCATGCTCTCGTAGTCCAGACCGTATTCCGGGCGATCGTAACCGATGCGCTTGGCAACCCCGCGCGCCACCTCCTGCACATCGACGTAGGTGTTGGTGGTGATCTCGCCGCCGACCAGCACCATGCCGGTAGTGGTAAAAGTCTCGCACGCGACGCGCGAAGACGGATCATCGCGCAAGCAGGCGTCGAGTACCGCGTCTGAGATCTGATCTGCCAGCTTATCGGGATGCCCCTCACCCACCGACTCGGAGGTGAAAAGGTAATTTCGGTTGTCCATCGGTTGCTCCTTGTTGTTGCGTGCTGCTGCAGCCGTGCTGCGGCGGCCGGGCTGCCGCGGCCATGCTGTGCCGGCACCGCCGCAGTCGCTACGGGCACGACACCCGCGCCGCTGCGAACCTTCTCTGCGGCGCTTGCACTCTGGGCTCGCGCTACGCTCCTGGCCCGTGCAGCGGACTGCGCGGCACTCCTGGTCGATGTAGCGGGCAGCGCGGCACGCTGGCTCTGTGTAGCGAGCTGCGTGGCGAGCTGGCTCTGCATAGCGAGCTGCGTGGCGAGCTACGCAGCTCGTTGCGTGTACTATAGTGAACAGAGGCCGGTAGGTTCAAGATGCTGCAGGGTATGTGTGCCGAAGATTTGGTCTGGCCGGACCGGCCAGACCTGCCGGTCCGGGAGTGGTCAAGAAGGTGGGGAGAGGCATAGACGGTACGGTGCGGGGGGCGCCGTGGGAGGCGGGCGTGAGGAGCGTACCCGGGGTGTGGATGGTGTGGGTGGGGCCCGGGCCCGGAGGGTCCGGAGGGGGGTGGGAGAGGCGAGCAGCGGCAGAGTTCAGGAGAGATGGGTGGCGGCGGTTGGTGCTAGGATCGGTGGAACGGAGGCCTGGGGCATAGAGATCGCTTGTGCAGCGCTCCGCTACCGTTGGGCGACCGCGAAAGCCCCTGAGTCGGGTGCGCACCGATTACGAGTGCGGCAAACATTGCCGATGCGCTGCGAAAGACGATTCCTCTATCGAACACGAATCAGCAGTACGGTGTGGTGTTCAGACCACAACCGTCTGCCAACTGCAGCTCGCCACCCGCTGTGCTGCAGAATAGCCGGCCATCCGGGTTGCCACCGGTGCGGGTTGCCGGCGCTCCGGGCTACCGGCGGTGGCAGCTATATGCTCTGCTGAACAGTGTCGAGTAGAGCGGGCTCAGTCGGGTCACTACAGGCCTCAACATCTGGCTGGTTGGCACACGCCGCTCGCAGAATTGAGAGAACCAGGCCGTACAGTCTTCGTTTTCTACCAGGACGAGGTATCAACCCGCGTTCATCAAGGTTTCTCAGCCGCAGCAGCACGTTCGTGGCCAGTACCTGCGCCGTCAACACCCTGGTCGCCGAACTCGTGAGAGCTGTTGCTCGAAACTGTGGCGTCGGGCCGGCCGGACTCGCTGGATCACCGATGGCGGGAATTGGTGCAGTAGACGAGGCAAAACTTTCGTCGGCTGCCGGGATTGTCGCACCTCGGTGGTCTTCCACAACGGTAGCGGCGCTATCACGGGCCGACGCCTCGGCGGAGTCATCGCAGGCAGTAACCGCCTCTACGAGCCGCTGCGAAGCGACAAACAGCGCGCCTGAGTCGACGGCCTCGCCCAATCCGAGCAGGTCGGTGTAGAGCTCAACCATGTCCCGACTGAATCTTACAACGAGAGAACGCGATACGTGCATGCTAACCTCCGGTTATTGGTATCTACTACATATAACAGGGGTTTTCGTTCTGCTGATTGAATAGTTGGAGATATTTGTTGACTGTTGCCAAAATTGTTTTTTTTCCAGGGGCATTCCGAGGGCGTTTTGAAGCAGCAGAACCGCGGAGGCTGTGTATTGGTGCAGAGGTCCGCC
>REDW01000008.1 GCA_007693325.1 Spirochaetaceae bacterium | reverse complement strand
AGCAGCGGCGCGATGTCGATGCGGGCACCGAGGCGGCCGCCGAGGGCGCTCTCGGCCAGGGCAACCGCCAGGCCGCCGTCGGCGAGGTCGTGGCAGGTGGCTACCAGGCCATTGCCGATGGCGGCGTGCAGTGCGCGGTAGAGCGCCAGCGCCGATTGTGGCTCAACGCGCGGCGCCGGTCCCAGGTGGTCTACGGCAGCGGGGTCGCCGCGCTGCAGCAGTTTCTCGAAGGCGGTCCCGCCGAGCTCGCCGCGGGTTTCTCCCAGCAGGTAGATTGCGTGCCCGGCGGCAACAAAGTCCGTGGAGCGCGCGGTAGCGGCATCCTCGATCACGCCCATCAGGCTGATCAGCAGCGTGGGCCGGACCGAGACCTTGCGCCCGGCCAGCCGCGCGTCGTTCTTCATGGAATCCTTGCCCGATATCAACGGCAGGTTGTAGGCAACGCAGGCGTCGTGCAGCCCGCGGCAGGCGCGCACCAGCTGCGCCAGCTTGTACTCTCCGTCCGGGGTATCAGGCGAGAGAACCGGGTCGGGCCAGCAGAAGTTGTCCAGCGCGTAGGCGCGATCGGGATCTCCGCCGAGGGCGATGTGGGCGCGGTAGGCCTCGTCCACGGCGCACATCGCCATGTGGTAGGTGTCGGCATCGCCGTAGCGCGGGCAGATGCCGTGCGTGACCGTCAGCGCGCGCGCGCTGTGCGGATGGGGGCGGACCACCGCGCCGTCCGAGGGGGCATCCGCGGCAACGCCACAGAAGGGTTTGATGACCGAACCGGCCTGAACCTCGTGGTCGTACTGGCGTACCAGGATCTCCTTGGAGGCGATGTTGGGCTCTGCCAGCAGCGCCAGGAGGGTGGCCCGGTGGTCTGCCGCGGCCCCCGGCGGCGGCGCCGCCGGGGGGGGGGCGGGGGGGGGGGGGGGGGGGGGGGGGGGGGGCCGCGGGGGGGGGGGGGGCCCGCGGGGGTTGCCAGCAAGCGGTCAGCTGCATCTGCGGCAGGCCGTGGTGCAGGAAGTCCAGATCGAGCCGGCCAACCGGCCTGCCGTGGTAGAAGAGCTCGACCGCGCCGGTAGCGGTGAAGCTGCCGACAACGGTGGCTTCCACGTTACGCGCCGCCGCCAGCGCGATCAGCTGATCGACTGCGGCCGGTTCTACCGCCAGGCTCATGCGCTCCTGCGACTCGGATACCAGGATTTCCCACGGCGCCAGCCCGGGGTACTTCAGCGGGCAGCGCTCAAGATCTATGCGCACCCCGCCGCTGTACTGCGCCATCTCGCCCAGGGAGGAGGAGAGCCCTCCGGCGCCGTTGTCGGTGATGCCGGCGTAGAGGCCCAGATCGCGCGCCTCCAGCAGGAAGTCGGTCATGTTGCGCTGTGTGATGGGGTCTCCGATCTGCACCGCCGAGACCGGCGAGGCTTCGTCAAGCGCCAGCGAGGAGAAGGTAGCGCCGTGGATGCCGTCCTTGCCGATGCGGCCTCCAACCATCAGCGCACAGTGCCCGGGTTGGATATGCTTGATCCACGACTCCTCACCGCCGATCTCGGCCGGCAGCAGCCCGCCGGTCCCGCAGAAGACCAGCGGCTTACCGACGTAGCTGCTGTCAAAGAGTACCGCGCCGGCCACCGTGGGAATGCCGGACTGGTTGCCGCCGTCCACGATGCCGTGGTGCACGCCGTCGAGCACGCGCCGCGGGTGCATCAGCCCTTCGGGAATATCGGCCGGCGCGGTATCGAGCTCGCCGAAGCAGAGCACGTTGGTGTTGAAGATCGGCCGTGCGCCCTTGCCGGTGCCGAGGATGTCACGGTTGACGCCGACAATACCGGTTATGGCGCCGCCGTAGGGATCGAGCGCCGAGGGCGAGTTGTGGGTCTCCGCCTTGAAGCAGACAAAGTGGTCAGCGTCAAAGACCACCACTCCGGCGTTATCGTGAAACACGGACTTGAGGTCGCTGCGGCCGGCGGCGGTTGTCTCGGTAGTGCGCTTGATATAGGTAGCAAACAGGCCGTCGATGGTCTCGGCCGCCCGGGGGTTGTCCGCCTCGCGGTACTCGATGCGCGCCTGGAAGATCTTGTGCTTGCAGTGCTCACTCCAGGTCTGGGCGAGCATCTCGAGCTCGACGTCGGTGCACTGGGCGGTCAGGCCGGCGGCGCGGCGCGCGGCAGCGGTGGCGGGATCGGCGTAGTAGGCCTGGATTGCCTGCATCTCGGCTGCATCGAGCGAGAGCAGCCGCTGCCGCGAAAGCTGCACCAGCTGCGGCGGCGGCATCGACGCCAGGTCAAAGCTCTCGATAACCGCCGGGCTGGCGGCGATCTGGTGGCTGTAGGCCAGCGGCAAGGCGTCCGGTGGCGCCTCTGCCAGTGGTGCCAGAATTGTTGCGCGCTCGATCAGCGGGTTGTGAACCGCCGCTGCTACCGCCTCGGCGGTGCGCTGCAGCTGCGGCGCCTGGGCTGCGATGTCCAGGCGATACTGGCGCGCCGACTGCACGAAGGCGCTGCTGTCCGGCGTTACCTGGACGCCGGCGCGGCGCAGCGCGTCGGCGGCGGTGATGCCGAGCGGATCGGTCACCCCCGGTTTGGCGCACACCTCAACCAGAGCGTTGCACGCGCCGGCGGCCGGGCGCATCTGTTGCGCAGAGCGCTGCACCCATAACTCCTGAGTGACGCTGTCGCAGAAGATTTCGCGCAGCGTGGTGTCGCCCGGGTCACGGTAACCGGCCAGCAGGAAGACATCGCACAGAGAGATGGATTGCAGACCGGCAACGCCGGCGCGCTGAAGCTTTGAGGCCAGGCGCTGCGCTCTCCCGTCCGGGAAGCCGTCGCGGTAGCGGACTTCAATTCGCATGCCGCACAGCATAGCAGAATCCGGTAGCCACAGCAAAGCACGCAAGCACGGCTGTTTTCATTTTGACCATCTATCGCCACGGGCGCACCGGGCTGTCTGTCTGCACTAGCGAAGTCAGGCGCCGCGTTTGTCTGCACGGAGTCGGTTGGCAGATCAAATAGAGTGCGCCGCGCCCGAGAGTACCCCTCGGAGCGTCTCCGCAGGCTTTGCGAGGACAAGCGAAGAGGGGCACTCTCAAGGCAGGCGCGCAGCCATACGATGCCAACCGACTCCGTGCGGTCAAAATGCGAATTTCTGACGGCAACAATATGGACTGGACGACCGCTGCAATAACTGGTAGGTTGAACGTGTGGGCAGGGCCACAATTAACGTAGAAAGAAGATATGAGCAATCTACATCAGCCGAGGTTTTTTGACTCCGGTAGCCTTGTTTGGGAAATCGAAAGCACGGACAAAGAAGCCGCAATCCGCGAGATTGTTTTTCGGGCGCCAATATTTCACGCCGTTGAAGATCTGGACCTGGAAGGGTTTGCGCAGAAGGTGATCGCACGCGAGCAGATCCAGACAACCGGTTTTGGTCACGGTGTTGCGGTGGCGCACGGAAGGACGCCGGAGGTCCTGGACTCTGCTATTGCGCTGGGGATCTCGCGCAAGGGAATTGAATACAACGCGTTTGACGGCCGACCGGTGCACCTGCTGTTCATAGTGGCCAACCACCCCGAAAAGGAGATGGACTACCTGCAGATTCTCTCGTCACTGGTTACGCTGGTGCGCAACCGCGGCTTCCGCCAGGAACTGCTGGCGTGCATGTCGTGCGACGAGCTG
>REDW01000040.1 GCA_007693325.1 Spirochaetaceae bacterium | reverse complement strand
GCCGGCAAACGACGAGAACTGCCTGCAATCTGGTAACAGCTCTTGACACTATCTGCAATTGCACACAGAATTGGTTGACAATTTTGGTAGGGTTTGCCGCAGGCATCACAATCGCTGTTGTGACGGATGTGCAGACCCCTTTTGAGACGGTTAACGCAGGGAGGAAGCCATGACTATCGGCATTCCGACCCATCATGGGTCTCGACGCTGGATACTTCTGGTGTGTCTGTTCGTTCTGATACTCGTTCCCGTTGACGCAGATGGTGTCATCTCCTATCTCGAAGGATCGGTAACCGTGCGCCGCGCAGGAAACACCGTTGCCGCCGACATCGGAACCCAGCTGCAACAGGGTGACGTGGTGGTCACCGGCCCGCGCTCCACGGTAGTGATTCGGCTTGCCGACGCCGCCGACATCAAACTGCGCGAAAACAGCAGCGTAGATCTCAGCGAGATCGGTGACCGGGTGGAAGTCGGGCTCAATTCCGGCGGTCTGTTTTCTCGGATCTTCGGGCGCCTGTTGGGCGGGTTTGACGTACGCGCCGACACAGTGGTTGGCGGTGTCCGCGGTACCGAGTTCTTTGTTGCCTACGGGCGCACGATCGACGACCTGCCCGATGTATGGCTGTGCGTCAATACCGGTGTAGTAGACGTTACCGTGCTGGAGACCGGTGCATCGATGCCGGTACGTGAGGGCGAGGGAGTCAATATTCTGGCCGGAACGCGCCTTACCGACGCGCGCCGCTACCGCTGGACCGAGCGGCTCAACTGGAACATGGACCCCAGCGAAGGCGAGATCTTTGACGATACCGATCTGGATGCGGCCTATGCAGACCTGCTCGACCAGGACTACGACTGATTACCGCTCGTCGTGAATGATCTCCCACTGCCAGTCCGGCGTCAATTGAACACCAGCTGGACTTTGATCGCCTCGCCGGACTCGGTGGCGCGGAACGCCTCGTTGACCTCTGCAACCGGAAAAACATGCGTCACCAGCGGGCGTACGTCTATGCGTCGGTCGGCAAGCAACTGCAGGCCGGGGCCAAACTGATACAGCGTGCGGAATGACCCGAGCACATTGAGTTCTCTGACCATGATCAGGTTGACCGCTAACGGAACTTCCTGCAGCACGGTACCAATACAGACCACCGTTCCGCCTCTGGCTACACGTTCAATGGCCGATTTCACCGCCGGCGGCGCCCCGGATGCCTCGAAGATCAGCTGATACTCAGCGTGCTGCGTTTGCGCGTCATCGCTTGCGTTCGGATCGATTGTAGCGCCCGCTCCAAGTGAGGCCGCCAGCGAGCGCCGCTCGGCTATTGGATCCGAAACCACTACTTCAGCCGCGCCGAGCGCGCGCAGCGCAAGCAAAACCAGCAGCCCGATTGTACCGCCACCGCTGATCAACGCGCGTTTACCAACCACCGAGCCGGCACGGCTACAGGCGTGCAGCGCAATTGACAGCGGTTCAAGCATTGCAGCCTCGCCCCATTGCAGCGAATCCGGCAGCCGATAGCAGTTTCGTGCCGGAACGCTGACAAACTCACGCATGCCGCCGTCGATATGCGGGTCTACACTGGCAGACCCGAGAAAGCGCATGCTACGGCACAGATTGTATCGGCCGCTGCTGCAATAGTCGCAGCGCAGACACGGCATCGATGGATCAACGGTTACCCGATCTCCCACGCTAACCGCAGCGGTATCGGCGGCGCACTCGACAACGGTTCCGGCAAACTCATGGCCCAGAACGAAGGGTCGTTTGGCAACGAAGGCGCCGCACTTGAAGTGACGAAAGTACTCGATATCGGAACCGCAGATACCGACCCTTTTGACCGATACCACTACGTCAGCGGCACCGGCGCTCGGCCGCTCGGTCCGGCACGCCTCTACCGTGCGGGCTTGCGTCAGTCTGAACGCCTGCATCGTTGGTCTCATCGCTACCTCTGCTGTCTTTGTTCCAGCGCTGTGTCGATATCTGCTATGATATCCGCAATCGTTTCGAGCCCCACCGATACACGTACCAGTCCCGGGGTGATCCCTACCGCCTGACGCTCCTGCTCGCTCAACTTGCAGTGCGTTGTGGTGGCCGGGTGCGTAGCGATGCTGCGTGTGTCACCGAGGTTGGAACTGCGCGTGACCATCTGCAGCCCATCGAGAAAACGTTTGCCGCCCTCGAGCCCGCCTTTGACTTCAAAGGTCACCACACCTCCACCGTGACGCATCTGTCTGCCGGCAAGCTCACGCTGCGGATGCGAGTCGAGGAACGGATAGCGCACCTCGTTGACCTGCGGGTGCTGCTCCAGGTGCCGTGCCAGCGCCAGGGCGTTCTCGCAGTGGCGCTCCATCCGTACCGCAAGCGTCTCCAGACTCTTGGACAACACCCAGGCGTTAAACGGCGAGAGCGCCGGACCGGTGGCGCGTGCAAACGACCGCACTTCGCCTATCAGCTCTGATGATCCCAGAATAGCACCACCGAGGACTCGGCCCTGGCCATCGATGAACTTGGTTGCTGAGTGGGTAACCAGGTGAGCCCCCCAGCGTGCGGGCGTCTGCAGATACGGCGTTGCAAAACAGTTGTCGACGTTCAGGATGATGCCGTGCTCATCAGCCAGCCGGCCCAGGTACTCCAGATCCACCAACGCCAATCCCGGATTGGACGGCGTCTCCACAAAGAGCATCCTGGTTGCGGGGGTTATCGCGGCGCGCCAACCGTTGTTGTCGGCCGGATCAACGTAGCTGTGCCCGATTCCCCAGCGCGCCAACACCCTGGTAAGCACCGCGTGGGTGGAACCAAACACCGCCCGCGAAGCCACAATATGGTCGCCGCTGGACAACAGCGCCGCCATGCTGCCAAACATCGCCGCCATGCCCGAAGCCGTGGCAAACCCGTCCTCGCAGCCCTCAAGTGCGCACAGCTTATGGACAAACTCGTCCACGCTCGGGTTGCCGTAGCGCGAGTAGACCATCCCGCTCTCTTCCTCGGCAAACAGCGCCCGGGCGTGCTCGGCGCTGTCAAAGACAAAACTGGATGTCAGGAACATCGGAACGCTATGCTCGCGGTGCTGCGAACGCGGCGCCTGCGAGCGAATCGAGACGGTCTCAAAATTGGCGGCCGGAGTTGGGTTATGATCTAGAGGCATCGGTTTCCTTCCTTCCAGTCCGAATTGTGTCCGCGAGCTCCATACTACTCGGCCTCACCCGCTTCACCGATTACAACGCTCCAGTTGATCTGCACAGCGGGTGCCAGCGACTCGGCAACCGAACAGTACTTCTCCACGGCCAGCGCGGCTGCGCTCTCAGCGCTACGTTGGTCAATTCTACCGGTCAAAACAAAGCTTATGTCGATCTGTTCAAACGGTGCCGGCGTCCGCCCCTCGGCGCGGCGGCCGTCCACCACAATCGAGATGTCATCCAGACGTTGACGCTGCTTGTGCAGAATTGGAACCAGATCCATCGACGCGCAGCCGGCAACCGCGGCCAGCAGCAACTCCATTGGGCGAAACCCCTCAGCCTGGCCGCCGACAGCCGGACTGCCGTCGATGTGCACCCGGTTTCCATCTGCGTTTTCGGCAACAAAATGCACCTGATTGTTGACTCGCTGTAATCGTACCTGCATAGTAATGGTTAGTCCTTCGCAAGCATCTAAGTACCCATCGCCGGCAAATGTCAACCGCTTGCGCGTGCTGAAAAAAGCAACGATTTTACACCAATAGTCTCGCGTTTTGCGCTACATTG
>REDW01000009.1 GCA_007693325.1 Spirochaetaceae bacterium | reverse complement strand
TGACGTCTGAGGTGGCGTACGGTTCTGCGCAATCGTTCGTGTTGATCCACAGCTCCATGATAACCGAACATCCGGCTTTTCGGGAGCAGAAAACGAAAAGAAAAATTACAAATAGCGAAATTATAGACTGAGGAAACTTTAAACATATCTTATGTAATGAATTGCATGGTTCAGTCCGCACACCGTTGCACAGTACGGCGCACACAACTTCGTTGACAGGCTGCCGATAGCCCCTGATACTGGAGAAGGAGCAGCGGTCGCTATTGATGACCGACTCGGGCAGCAAAAGGAGTACACGGTGAACAGGCCGACAGCCAAGCCGATTATCCAGCCGGAACGCGCCGGGGCGCGCGTGATTCCACGTAGAAGCGAGCTCACCGCCAGTGTGGGTATTGTGGGCGTAGGACACACTACCTACTGGCCGCAGTTTGAAGGGCTGCGGGACTCCCTGCTTAAGAAGCTCGCGCTGTTTGAGCGCAAGGTTGCAGCGTGCTCGGTAACGCCGCACAACTTCGGCCTCGTTGATGATTCGCAGTCCGCCTATCGGGCCCTGGAGCAGATAAAGGCGTCGCCAATCGATCTGCTCTTTGTCGATATGCTGACCTACGCTACAAGCGCCACCTTTGCACCGCTAATCAGAGACCTGAGTGTCCCGATTGTTCTTATAGCTCTTCAGCCGCTGCGCGCAATGGATTACGCCAACGGCGAGATATTTGTGCAGCTGGAGAACGATGACATCTGCTCGCTGCCGGAGTTTGCCGGAGTGGCGGTACGGATGGGCAAACCGGTTCCCGAGATGATCATCGGTGTGCTCGAAGGTGACCAGCGTGCCGAGCAGGAGATTCGCGAGTGGTGCCAGATAGCCAAAGTACTCCACGATGTCAAGCGGGCCAGAATCGGCCTGATGGGGCACGTTCTGGAAGCCATGTACGATATGCATACCGACCCGGCGCTGATCACCCGGTCGTTTGGTTGTCACGTTGCACTGGTGGAGCCCGATGATATTCTGGTTTGCTATCGCAACGTCACCGCGGAGCAGATCAAAGAGATGTCACAGAGGATTCTGGACTTCTTTGATACCCCCAACCCGGTCAGCGATCCAGTCACCGAGAAGCTCACAGCGGAACACCTGCGAGTGGCCGCCAAGGCCGCGGTAGCCCTGGAGCAGTTTGTCGGGGACAAGCAGCTCAACGGTCTGGCCTACTACTACGAGGGTGAGACCGGCACCGAACTGCGAGAGATGGTGACTAACTTCATTGTCGGAAACTCGCTGCTGTGTGCCGCAGGGTTCCCGATGTGCGGTGAGTTTGATCTCAAGACGTGCATGGCGATGATGATCATGGATCGACTGGATATCGGTGGCAGCTTTGCCGAGTTTCACCCGGTTGACTTCAACCAGGATACGGTACTGGTAGGGCACGATGGACCGCACCACATCAATATCGCGCAGGGAAAGCCCGTGTTACGCAGTCTCAACAAGTACCACGGCAAGCCCGGAACGGGTGCCGGGGTTGAGTTCAACATCAAAGTCGGTCCGATCACGATGCTGAGCATATCGGTGAACAGCTGCGGCAAACTCAAGTTTGTGGTTGCAGAGGGTGAGTCGATAGATGCGCCAATTCCGCCTACCGGGAACACCAATACGCACGGCTACTTCGGTAAGGATGTGAGTCGCTTCCTGAAGAGCTGGATGGCCGCGGGGCCAACACACCATTTTGCGCTGGGTGTTGGTCATCATGCCTCGGCAATTCTCAAGATAGCACGAGTTCTGGGCATCGATGCTGAACTGGTGACAAATCAGTAGCAGGTGCAGATTTGTCGAACAAACAGGAATTAACCCCTGCGGGGGTAAGGAGGGTTCTATGAAACGTATTCTGCTCGTCATGGTAGCGCTGTTGCTGGCAACGGCGGTCTTTGCCGGTGGCGGACGCGAGGAGCAGCGGGTGAGGCAGGTGCCGCGCAATCGCACGCTCATAACGTCCGGGTGGGACTATTTCGCCCAGGTTGCATCCCCTGATAACATGAGTCCCTACTCCGGGCCGACACTTCATCTGCGTAACATCCTGCACTACACCGTGTTTGAGAATCTGTTCTATTCCAACGTGCTTACCGGAGAAATCGAACCGTGGATCGGCACTGAGTGGCGCTATAACGATGACTTCACGCAGGTTACGGTCACAATACGCGATGACGTTACCTGGAGTGACGGTGTGCCGCTGACGGCGCGCGATGTAGTCTTCAGCGGCAACATGCTGAAGCAGAACGCGCCGGAGATGCCGTACTCAAGTCAGTTTGCCGGAGATGTTGCCAGTGTAACCGCGCCGGATGATTACACGGTGGTCTTCAACCTGACAAGACCGGCACCGCGCTGGGCGCGCAACGAACTGTCCTACGCCCTGGGCCAGCCGGCTCGCTTCGTGATTGTTCCCGAGCACATCTGGGCTGACAAGAACGCCCCGGATTTCCGCTTCCTGGACCTGGCGCAAGGTTGGCCGGTGGGCACCGGTCCGTACCGGCTTGTGCTGCACGGCAATGACCAGCTGGTCTTCGACCTTCGCGATTCCTGGTGGGCGGCCGAAGCGGGCAAGGCACAGATGCCACAAGTGGAGCGGGTCATATACCGCCCGGCAACCGCTGAAGCACTGCCGCAGCTGTACATCAGCAACCAGATGGATACCGGACGCGATATCCCGATTGGTGCCTTTGAAGCCGGACGCGCGCGAAACCCGAACCTGCGTTCGTGGAACGATTCGGGCCCGCAGTGGGGCGCTCCCAACGGCTGTACGTTCCGCATAACGTTCAACACGCAGAAGGAGCCGTTCAACGATCCCGAGGTCCGCTGGGCGATCAATCGCGCGCTGGACCGTGACAGCATTATCGACCTGGCCTACGAAGGATCAACGTTCACTGCAATCGCTCCGTTGTCGGCGTTTGACGAGGTGCAGGCGTACGTGGACGTGCTGTCCGACATGATAGACGAGTTTGACGTCAACCGGCGCGATCTGGACGAGGTTGCGCAAATAATGGAACGCAAAGGGTTCCAGAAGAACGCCGCAGGGCGCTGGGCCGACGCCAATGGCTCGGTACTGGAGCTCGATATTCAATCGCAACAGGGAAACCCGATGGCGCCGATCATCTCGCAGCAACTGCGCGACGCGGGGTTCGACGCGCGCATTGACGTAGTGCAGGGCGCGGGGTTCATCGATAACGCGCATACCGGCGACTTCTCGATGCATCTCTGGGTGCATTGCGGCAGCGTCTATGACCCCTACCAGACGCTTTCTCACTATCACAGCAATCTGGCAGCGCCTGCAGGAAGCTCGGTTTCCAACCTCAGGGCCTACACCCGTTATGCCAACCCGGATCTGGATGAACTGCTCGACCAGATGTCGATGATGGTGCCGGACCCCAACGATGCCGAGTACGTTGATCTGGTCAGAGAGGCGCTGCGAATCTATCTCACGGATCTTCCCGATATAACACTCGGAGAAGAGCGCCAGGTGTTCACCATGAACGAAACGTACTGGACCAACTGGCCTTCGGCCGACAACCCGTACATGCATCCGACGCCTCCATGGGAGGGCTACGCCAGGGTGATTCACCGCTTGCAACCGGTACAGTAACAACCTGAACGTTTGCCGGGGCACGGCCGGCTTGATTGCCGGCCGTGTTCTCTGAAGGAGGAAGAGAACACGATGTTGTTCGGGTATATTGCCCGCCGGTTTGGCATGTTTCTGCTGGTTGTATTCTTTGCGATCAGCGTCA
>REDW01000140.1 GCA_007693325.1 Spirochaetaceae bacterium | reverse complement strand
CTGCGCTTTGCCGCCACTTTGGTGATGGTAGCGCGGCTGGTCCTGGTGCCCCCGGTTGAACCGAAGACGCCCGGCCGGCGGAACACTGCGCGTTCATGGCTTGTAGTTTCGAGCGCGCTGCAATAGTGTAGCAGTGTGCAGCGCTCATCACCGCACTTGTTCAGCTTTGCTGTAGCGTTTGAACTCTCGTTGGCAGCGGTGGCGCTGCTTGCCGCTGCCTTGCTGCGGCTTCCGCTATCCGGGATGTTCGTCGTCAGTCCCGCATCGGTAGCCGGCGGAATCCTTGCAACCGTACCGCTACTGCTGTTCTTTCGCTTCTCGTTGGGTACCGCGTGGTCGCCGCTGCGGCGCATTCGTCAACTGCTGCTGCGGCTGCTGAGACCGCTGTTGCACCAACTGGACGTGCTGCGGGCGTTGCTGCTGGGGCTGGCCGCCGGAATCGGCGAGGAACTGCTGTTTCGCGGTCTGATTCAGACCGGCCTCACAGCGCTGATCGGCCCACTGCCGGCGCTTCTGACCGCATCGGCGCTGTTCGGCGCGGTGCACTGGATCACCAACGCCTACGCTGTGATTGCGGCGCTGCTGGGCGTCTATTTTGGACTACTGCTGCTGCTCACGGAGTCGCTGGTTGCACCTATTGTGGCCCACGCGCTCTATGATACCGTAGCGCTGCTGCAACTCGCACGGCGCAGCCGGCCGGACCTGAGAGTCGCTGCCAGGCACAGCTGAAGCAAAGACGCGCGCCGCACTGCAGCGCTTTGACGTTGTTCCGGCGGTAGTACGCAATTCTGCCGGCCTGGCGATTGCGCTACTGACAGGGGCAGTAGAACGGAATATTCTGGCCCCACAAGCCGATCTGGTACTGGACAGTATTGCAGACCTTCCGGCTGCGTTGGGCCTTTGCGCCTGGCGCTATCGGACAGCACGTGGTGACACCTCAAAAGCCCGCATCTACCAGGCTGCACCAACCGATAGAGCCCCAAGTATTCGCGCAAGAAGGGTTGAGCGCCCGCCTACGACGCGCTGCTGAACACCAATACGCAGTTCTGACCGCCAAATCCAAACGAGTTGGAAATCGCCGCACCTACGCGCTGCTGCCTCGCCTCATTGGGCACTACGTCCAGATTGCATTCAGGGTCCGCGGTTTCATAGTTAATGGTAGGCGGAATAATACCGTTGCAGACCGTGAGCACGGTGGCGGCCGCTTCCACCGCACCGGCGGCGCCCAGCGTGTGGCCAATCATCGACTTGTTGGAGCTGATCGGGACCCCGGCGGCATAGCGGCCCAACGCCGCTTTTACTGCCAGGGTCTCGATGCGATCGTTAGCCACCGTGGAGGTGCCGTGAGCGTTGATATAGCCGATATCGGCCGCGTCGAGGCGCGCCTCCTGCAGCGCAGCACGAATCGCTGCGGCGGCCCATTCACCGTTGGGCTCCGGAATCGCGATGCTGTAGGCGTCGGCGGTCATCCCGGCGCCGCGGTAGATCGCTAACGGCTCTGCCCCGCGAGCGCGGGCGTGCGCTTCGGTCTCCAGAACCAGTACCGCGGCACCCTCGCCAATCACAAATCCGTCGCGGCCGGCGTCAAACGGCCGTGAGGCCGCTGCCGGATCATCGTTGCGCGAGGTCAGAACACCCATGCAGGCGTAGGCGTCGACTACCAGCGGCGTGATGGTGGATTCAGCACCCCCGGCCAGCATCACGTCTGCGGCACCGCCGCGCATGAGCGCGGCGGCGATAGCTATCGCGTGAGCTCCCGACGAGCACGCCGTTGCCATACCCAGGTTGGGCCCATGGATTCCCAGATCGATACCGACGTTGGCCGATGACATATTGGGTATGATCTTGGGAACCGCCAGAGGGTTGCCGAAGCCCGGCCCCTTCTCGATCAGGGTACGGTACTGCGCCTCGAGATTCTCGTAATCACCGGCTGCGGTCCCAATAACGGCACCGACACGGGCGCGGTCCTGGGTCTCCAGATCCAGCCCTGCGTCTGCCACTGCCTGCAAGGCGGCGCACGAAGCCAGCTGCGAGAATCGTGCCAGGCGGCGGATGCGCTTATTGGAGAGGTACTGCTGCGGTTCAAAAGACTTGACCTCGGCAGCCACGCGGCATTTGTGGCCGCTGGTGTCAAACGCGGTTATCTCGGCCGCACCGGAGACGCCGCTGCAGAGGGCGTTCCAGAATTCCCGGCGGTCGTTACCCACTGCGCAGTACACACCGATTCCGGTAACGTATATTTTCTCATGTTCCGCTTTCATGGTGCATAATGGTCCGGAATTGTGCCGGCTGTCAAACGTCCGCCGGCACGCGGCCAACCTGCACCAGCACTTGCCACAAGAACCCGATATATATTATTATCACTATATGAAATACGACGCGATCGTTCTGGGCTCGGGTCCTGCCGGCTGTGAAACAGCGATACGCCTGGCGGCTGCCGATAAGCGCGTTGCCTTGATTACCGTTACACCGCCGGGCGGCCGTGCAACCGTCGGCAGCCTGCTGCCGAGCAAAGTCTGGCTGCAGACCGCACATCAGCGCCGTCCGCGGTCTGCGCGTCTTTCAGCGCAGGAAACGCAAGCGGCCGCCGCCGGCGTCCGCAACACCATTCAAAAGCGGGTTGAATGGACGCAGCAACAACTTGAGACTGCGGGAGTAACCATTCTCACCGGGAACGCGAATCTGATTGAGACCGGTCGGGTCAGTTACGCCCCCGCCGGTCAGGACGGCTCTTCGGTGGCAGAGCCAACTCAGCTGCACGCAGATCACATCGTGATTGCCACCGGATCGGAGCCTACCTTCACCGCCGACGTGCGCCCGGACGGGCGGCGCATCATCGCACCGCGTCACACCAAGATGCTCAGCGAAATTCCTGAGTCTCTGATCATGATTGGTGGCGGGGTCACCGGGGTTGAGTATGGCGAGGCGTTTGCCCGGCTGGGAGCACAGGTAACGCTACTCAGTGCGGTAGAGATTCTGCCGCGCTTCGACCGCGAATACGTTGCGCGTCTGACCGACCATCTGCACAACCTCGGAATCGCTATTTACAGCGGCCAGCGAGTAACAGCGCTGAACGCAGACGAGCGCAGTGTCAGCGCCGTTACTCAGAACGGCACCCGCTACCAGGCCGCGATGGCCTTTGTTGCTACCGGCCGCGCCGCCGATCTCAGCTGCCTGAGGTCCCCCGGCGAGCCGTCGGCGCTGCTCGCGCAACTCGCGGACGCCGAGGGCCGTTTCATCGCCACCGATGCCTGCGGCCGTAGCGCGCTGCCCGGAATCTACGCCTGCGGCGACGCCGCCGGGCCTCCGTTTACCGCCAACCACGCGCTGGAACAGGCCCGCCATGTTGCTGAAGCTATTCTCACCCCGACGGCGCCGTGCAGTCACAGGCCGTTGATCGAAGCGGTGTTCACCGATCCGCAGCTGGCACAGATTGGCTCAGCCGCGACGACAGATCACCAGCCCCAGGAGCTGTCCGAGCAGCGCCGCAGCTTCACGGCCTCGATGCTCTCGGCTGTTCGGGCCGGTGGATCGGACACTCTGTCGAGCAACACCCTGTCCGCCGAACTCAAGCTGCTACTCGACGTCGACGGTATGATTGTGCAGGCCACGGCAATAGGGACGCACGCTGCAGAAGTCCTGGCACCAGTACAACTGGCAATGCACCACGGTATCAGCTGGCAGGCGCTGAACGCGGTACCATTTGCCTACCCCACGTGGACCGAAATAGTGACCGCGATTTGACTGGTGCCAAAATTGTTTTTTACAAGCGATAGTTCGCCCTGGTGCGGTTCTGGATCAATCGGCAGCTGGCCCCGGCGAAGCGGCCGCTCTTGTTGGGGCAGAACTGCGGGTCGGCGATGATTCGCTTCATAGGATGAACCTCCCTTTTCACCCTACACCACCGAAAACGGCCGGAAAATCCAAACCGAAAAAACAATTTTGGCACCAGTCTCTACCAACACACTCCCCGCAGCTCTTCACGCAGCCGCTCACGCTGCTCACTCGGGATCCGGCCACCGCCGGCCAGCAGCGAGGATGCAGCTGCCCGATTTGCAAAGCGAAGCGCAGCCTCGATACGCAATCCGGCAAAGAGCGCCGCTATGAATGCGCCGGCAAACACATCACCGGCGCCGACGCTGTCCAGGGTGGCGGTGGCGGCAGACTCATCCAGCGTTACGCCCTCGGAGTGGATGGCTCCCCCGTCCCACAACAGTGTGGCCCCGCCCCGGCCGCGGGTAACAACCGTGGGCGGTACGCGCCCAGCCGGAAGGTTCTGTTGTGAAGCCATCAGAGGCAACCGCGATGGCAGGTCAAAAAGCGCGCGGAACTCAGCTTCGTTGCTGAACAGCAGATCGACTGCCGGAAGTAGTTTCTGTCTCAGCGTTTCGCGATACTCGGCAGCCAGCCCCGCGCTGCCAAGCGAGAGTGCGATCAGCGTAGCCCCGGTTTCGGGTAGATAGCCTGCAGCCATTGCCCCCGCTGTGCGTACCGCAGCCAGGGCGGTTTCTATCACGGCTGAGCGCGGCAGCAGAAAACCCTCGATAAACAGCACATCGGGCGCGGGAGCCGCGGCCCGCTGCGCAAGTTGGTGCTTCACGTAATGCGGATCGAGCTTGGCGGCCGCTGCCGGCGCTGCGGCAATTGCTGGACCAGCGGAGGCTGTCTCAGCAGCGGCTCCAGCGGCGCCGCCTTGCCGCGGCGGCAGCAGCACCAGGCAGCGCCCGGTAGTACCGGGCACGGTCTGCAACGCGCACGAGACTCCCTGGTGCTCGAGATCCGCCCGGTAGGTGTCGCCGGCGGAGTCCTGGCCCACCGCGCCGATCAGGCGGCAGCCCGCTCCAAAGACCGCCAGCGCCGCCAGCGTATTGGCTGCACCGCCGCCGGCGTGCAGCCGGCCACCGGGAAACTCCTGGCGCAGTCCGTCCAGCGTGCGGCTGTCCAGGTGCCGCGCTGCGCCCCACTCCAGGCTCTGCGGCAGGACGTCATCGGCGTGCGGCTGGACAACAATGTCAAGTAACGCATTGCCGATGCCGCAGACGCGCAGAGCTCCACGGCGCATCACACGCGCAATCGTCCGCTGTAGCGGCAATGGCAGACGTTCGTCCATACGGTGCTACCGGTGCTCCCCCGCGATTGCTGCAACCCGTACGTACCCGCCGGCGGCGTAGCGCTGGATGGCCGTGTCGGCGGTCAGCAGCTCGCAATTGTGCGTGCGGGCGGTTGCAACAATGCAGCGGTCGGCAAAATCCCCCTCAAAACGGTCGGGTAAGGTGGCCGCAGCAAACGAAATTTCGCGGTCCACCGCAACAACGCGTAGACCGGGGCTGCCGAGCGCCTGTTCGAGCCACGCCTGCGTGGGTAGCGACAGCCGCAGAACCCCGCGCAGCTCCATCTCGGTGAGTTCCCAGATACTGATTGCGCTCAGGTAGAGCGAGTCCTGTTCGGCGGCGGCTTCGATGTCCGACACCCGGCCGGATCTCTCCAGCTGACCGCTGCCGATCAGCAGCCACAGGAAGACGTGGGTATCGAGCAGAAGCCGCCGGTTCTCCAGCTGCGTCACGCCGGGTTACTGCCTGACCGAGAACCCGATCGGGTCTCCGTCCACCCGCACGCTGCCGCGCAGGCGTCCGAACAACGGTTGCGGCTTCTGCTCTTCAACCCACACCATCTGAGCCACGGGCTTGCCGTGTTTGGTGATCACAACCCGCTCGTGCGTGTCGCGAACCCGATCCATGAGCTGCAGGCAGTGCGCCTTAAACTTACCAGCTCCAATTTCCATTTAGCAGCCCCCCAGTCCTGCATCTGCTAAACGTCCGCCGTTAATGCAGCTTGTCTTTTATAACCATGGTCATATTACTATAGTTATAATAGAAAAGCAAGCGATATTTTCGAAAAGACGACCGCAACTCGCAGTTGATCACAGGTTGCCTGCTCCATATGATGATTGCCGGATGACGGTACACAATCGCTTCGCTCTATCGCTTGTACTGCTGATCGTGCTTTTGGCCGGTGGAATTGTCGGCTTCTCGGTCATCGAAGGCTGGGCAATCGACGAGAGCATCTACATGACCCTGATCACAGTCACTACGGTCGGCTTCCAGGAGGTGCGTCCTCTGTCTCAGGCCGGACGCTATTTCATGATTGTGTTCCTGGTGTTCAGTGTCGCTACCGTTGGGTACGCCCTATCCACCGTAGCCGCCTACATATTCGAGGGACAGATCATATCCTCGATGCGTCGGCGATGCCGAAGGTACCAGCCGCTGCACGCTCACCGGTACGCTCAATGTATCGACACTCACGCTCGACGCGCTCGACACGTTGATTGCCCTCGGCAGTGATGCGCAGCTCGAACAACCGGCGGATTTCGTGAAGCACGGACCGCCGGCCGCCCCCCCCAGCAGATTCAGCGCCACAATCAGGGCCGGTAGCTGAAGACCGCCGGTGATTCCAGCACTTCGATTCTTTCATTGGTCTCTCCGCCGGCGCCAATAGCCTCCAGAAGTGCATCGATCACCGAGGAACAGACGCTATCGGAGACAACGAGCGTACTCAATTCACGCGCGGCGCTGGAATCTTCCCTGTCTCCGTTACGCATACGGCGCACCCGCGCGGTTGTTGCGCCGCCGGCACCGGCGCGCATAGCAGACTCCACCAGTACGCCCGAACGGCCTTCGCCACAGACGATGGCTATTTCCCGCTGATCGCGCAGGATTCTCAAGTCCTCTCCGCCCGTGCCGCGGTCAATCTCGGGGAAGCGCCTTCGCCAGGACGTGCCGGATTTCAACTCGTCAAGCGCGGCAATGATCTGCTCGATGCTTGCAGCGTGCTGCTGCTTGCCGATTCGCAGACGGGTGTCAACCAATCCTAGCCGTACCGGTGTTCGATACACCAAACCTCGCCCCGGCCGATCGAGCCGAACCTCTTCAAGCAGCAGGCGTACGATGCTATTCGCGTCGTGCGCCGGCACTGCCAGATGCACAACCTCCTTCTCCGGAGGGATCGTAATACGCAGCAGACCAAGGCGATCGCGCATCCCGGTACCGGATGCAAAGGTCACCACTGGAACACACGCACCGAGCTCCAGCGCCACCCGCGCCAGCTGCTCTCCAGTACCGGGCATCGACAGAATGCAGGTCACCAGCGCAAGATCCGGCAGCAGTGTTACGCGATCCTGGTCCGTGGCCGGTGATGCTTCAACGGCAGCACGCGCTGCACTGCGGTACTCGATGGCGTCTTGAACCAGAATCGAGCCGTGGCCGGGAACGTTCAGCTCAGCAGCCGCCACCACATCCGCCACGATCGAACGTGCGCTCTCGCGCGGCACGGTACAGCGGAACAGATCGACTGGAGAGTCGTGATGCCGCACAACAGAGCCCGGCAGGCCAAACGGCCGCGAACGCAGCGACAGGCGCACAGCGCGTCCGCCTTCCACCAGTAACCGCCGCACTCCAATCCGTGACATGCAGTCGGTTACCCGCGGACTGAGGTGATGATCAACATGGCACACGATACGGCTGACCGGATGTCCTTCCAGAGCACTATCGCTCATCAGCGCGCTCCTCTTCGGTAATTCGTACGGCTTTGCGCTGCCGCGCACTGACCATCATCCCGTATAGCAGTACCATCAGGATCGGAAACGCCGAGGCGAGTGCCAGAATACCGAAGCCGTCGACCACACCCAGTTCGCCACCAATCCCCAGTCCCATCGACAGTACCAGAGGAACCGTGATCGGTCCGGTGGTGACGCCGCCACTGTCCCAGGCAATGGCGGCAAACTCCTCACCGCTGGCAAGCGTCAGAGCGATCAGCACCAGGTAGGTCGGCGCCAGAATCCAGATAATTGGCACTTCAAAGAGAATCCGAATCACACCCGCAGTCAGGCCGCTTCCAACACCAATCGAGACAGCCCGCACTACAGCCACGCGCCTGACCGTCCCAACAGTGGTGTCCTCCACATTGCGGCCTAAAGCGTTCAACGCCGGCTCGGCCAGAGTCGCACCATAGCCCATACCGAAGGCAAACAGCAGCACGAGTACGATGCCGAGCAGCGACAGTTCAGCGCTGAACAGCGGCGTCCGGCGCACAACGTGCACGTAGCTGCCGCGAGTTTCGTCAAACCGCTCAGGGTGGAACTCGATGTGGTGCAGCCCGTCTTCGTCGCGCAGATAGAAGAATGCCCGGCGCTCGCCGCCGGCGGATACACTCTCGAGCACAAGATCGGTATCGAAGTTCTCGATAGTAATCCGCTCGGCATCCCGCTCCTCGGCGCGGAACGCCAACGGCAGTTGTCTTCCAACCTCATCACCCAGCGCCGTCAATCCCAGCCGGATCCCGCTGGTCACCAGAGTCATACCCACCAGGGCAAGTAGCACGCCCAGAATCAGCTCGTCGAAGTAACGCGGCCTGTCGCGCAAGCCCAGCAGCAATACAACCAGAAGCAGGGCCGTAACCGGTACGACCGCACGCAGCGCCAGCGACCATTCCTGAAGCAGAACCGTGCCGATCCCTGTTTCGGGTTGGGCGGCTTCTGTGGCCTGGTACAGAGGACCGTCCTCTGAGGTCCGTTCGGCGGAACGCCTGCCGATCACGTGGTCAGACCAGCCCTCTCCGTAGAACGCACGCCAACCGGACTCGCTTCCATGGCGCAGAAGATAGGATTCAAGCGCCTCGTTATCCTCAAATATCCGCAACGCGGCATCGCGATTGTGCTCCGAGAAGAACTCCTGCTCGGTTCTTGCTTCGGGAACACCGTTGCTGAGCGCATATCCCAGCACCATCACCGCCAGGATAGGCACGGCCGACGCCAGCATTACCACCCCGTAGCCGGTTGCCGCTCCTTCGCGTTTACCCGACGCCCGAGCCACACCGAGGCCCAGCGCCAGAACAAGCGGGACTGTCACTGCCCCGGTAGTTACCGCACCGGAATCCCAGGCAAGTCCAACCACAGCGACAAGCCTCGAGTCCAACGACATCAGAAGCGTTACCAGCAGCAGCGTGGGTACCAGCGTCAGCACAAAGACTTTGATTGACAGGCCGTAGTAGAAGCGGATCATGCCCAGAGCCACCGCAACTCCAACGCCGGCTGCAACCGTCAGAACCAGGGCCGCTGTGTATCGGTGCAGCAAGACAAACAGCAGCGGCGTATCCCACGGGGTCACGTTACCACCGGTAGCCCGCAACGTAGCGATAGCAGGCTCGGCCAGAGTCGCGGCAACGCCTACCGCACAGCCAAACAGCGCGATAACCGCGATGCCGGCTCGCGTCGGCAGCTTCACCCCAACGCGCTCACCCAGCGGCATCAACCCCAACAAGAGCCCTTCGAGAAAGAACGCCAGGCCAAACACAACGATACCAATGCCGATTGCAATCGAAACCGCTCCGGTGATCGGTACACGCAGAACCAGCGTCTGGAATACCACCAGGTAGACAATGATGAACGCTATCGCGCGAAGCTGATCAAGGATCCTGGTACGCGCGTAGCTCGTCACCATCGCCATTGCCGTAGCAAGCGGTATGCCTGAGCGATGTGCTCTTCTCGTCATCGTATCAGATTCCCTGCAATGCTACACGCCTGCCGGTGGGAACAGCTCGTCCACGGCGTCCACCAGCTCAGGTGACAGCCGTACGCCGGAAGCTTTCACATTCTCTTCCAGCTGCGCCAGCGACGTACCGCCGATGATCACGCAATCCACTTCGCGGCGCTGCAGCAGCATCGCCAGCGACAGCTGGGCCGCGGTTAACTTGTACTCGGATGCCAGCCGCGCCAGCTTGACCACTCGCTGCTCAATCTCGCGATTCTCAAGGGTTGCGCGCATGAACATGTTCAGCGTTGTGATCTGACCGCGGCTTCCCGCAGGTGGTTTGCGCCCGGCATACTTGGCAGTCAGCACGCCTTCGGCCAGCGGTGACACCACCGCCACCCCCAGCGTGTGGTATTCGCAGACCGAAAGGATCCGCGCTTCGATCTCGCGGTGAATGAGCGAATAGCGCGGCTGGTTGACCGCCGGTGGAATCCAGCCGTTGGCCTTGCACTTGCTCGACGCCTCGGCGATCTGATCAGGAGTCCACTCGCTGACGCCCCAGTGAAGAATCTTTCCGGCGTGAATCAGATCCTGCATCGCCTGGATGGTTTCCACCAGCGGGGTGTTCTCGTCGTAGCGGTGACAGTAGTACAGGTCGACGTACTCGACCTGCAGACGCTTGAGGCTGTCGTTGATTGAATCGAAGATATGCTTGCGCGATAAGCCACGGTTGTTGACGCTCTCACTCATCGGAAAGAACACTTTGGTTGCCAGCACCCAATCCTGGCGGATGGCGCTGCGCGGCAGAATGGCGCCCAGTATCTCTTCGGCCCTGCCTTTGCCGTAAACATCGGCGGTATCGAAGTAATTGATACCCAGGTCCAGCGCACGCCGCACAATTCGACCGGCCTGCCCCTCGTCAATCTGCGTCCCAAAGGTCAACCAGGTACCGTACGCTATCTCGCTGACCAACAATCCGGTATTACCGAGCCTCCGATACTTCACCCTGCCATTATAGTACACAGCACTTGCTGTTGCCATGCACCTGTCGGCGCGGATACAGATTTGTGTTACAATCCTGCAGGTAATTGGGATGACCATCCATATGGGAATAGTAGCATGAGTCAACAGCACTACTGGATGGGCCTCGACATCGGCTCAACCACGGTCAAGATCGTGGTTATAGAGCCCTGGGGCCGTGAGATCGTATATAGTGACTATCAGCGTCATAACGCCGAGCAGAGCAGAGCCGCCCTGGCGATGCTCGAGAAGGCTCATCAGCACGTCGGCGATCAATGCGCCCTGGCGGTCTGCGGTTCCGGCGGAACCGGAATCGCGCGTGAGCTGGGCGCTTTTTTTGTCCAGGAAGTGGTAGCAAATTCAATTGCCGTGGCGCGCTTCTACCCTCAGACGCGCGTAGCCATCGAGCTCGGCGGGCAGGACGCCAAGGTGGTGTTCTTCCGTCATGATGAACGCAGCGGGGAGCTGGTGGCTTCCGACATGCGCATGAACGGCAGCTGCGCCGGCGGGACCGGTGCGTTTGTAGATCAGGTGGCCGAACTGCTCGGCGTGCGCACCGAGGATTTCAACCGCCTGGCAGCCGCCGGCAGGCACGTCTACGATATCTCGGGGCGTTGCGGCGTTTTTGCCAAGACCGATATACAGCCGCTACTGAACCAGGGCGTCAGCCGTGAGGATATCGCGCTGTCAAGCTTTCACGCGCTGGCCAAGCAGACCGTGGGCGGTCTGGCACAGGGAATGGAGATTGTCCCTCCGGTAATCTTCGAAGGCGGGCCTCTGACCTTCAATCCGCGCCTGGTGCAGGTGTTTGCCGAGCGGCTGGGTCTGAACGACGAGCAGGTGATAGTCCCGGATCAGCCCGAAACCCTGGTGGCTCACGGCGCGGCGCTCTCTGTCGGCGCGCTGTTCGAGGACCGCAGCAGCGACTACAACGCGCAAAGCGGTCCGGCCCGGTTGCGCCGACGCATCGATCGCAGCGGCGTTGACGGGCCGGCAGACGAGACCGATGCTGCTCTCGGCAAGCGCTTTTTCGCCAACCGAGCGCAACGCGACGACTTCTACCGCCGTCACCGACAGCCGCAGTTTCAACCGGTGGAGTTTGCTGCCGGCAGCCGCATTGCGGCCTGGCTCGGCGTCGACGCAGGCTCCACAACTACCAAGTTTGTGCTGCTGGACGATAGCGGAAACGTCATCAACACCTTCTACGCCGGCAACCGCGGTGAGCCGCTCGATGTGATCAAGCACGCCCTTATCGAAATGCGCGACACCTATCGCGATGCGGGAGTCGAGCTCGAGATTCTCGGCGTGGGTACAACCGGCTACGGGGAGAAGCTCTTCGCCGAGGCGTTCAACGCGGACTACCACACCGTTGAGACCGTGGCCCACGCCCTCGCCGCACAGCGCGAAGCGCCGGAGGTGAGCTTCATTCTGGATATCGGCGGCCAGGATATGAAGGCGATCTTTGTACGCAATGGTATTGTCACCGGCATTGTGCTGAACGAGGCGTGTTCGGCCGGCTGCGGCAGCTTCCTGGAAACCTACGGCAGAAGCCTGGGCGTACCGGTAGACCAGATCGCCGCGCTGGCCTTCCAGTCAACCGCACCCAGCCGCCTCGGCAGCCGCTGCACCGTGTTCATGAACTCCTCGATCATCACCGAACAGAAAAACGGCAAGAGCACCGACGATATTCTCGCCGGGGTGTGCCGCTCGATCATAGAAAACGTCTTCACCAAGGTAGTCCGCGTTCCCAGCGTTACAGCACTCGGTGGACAGATTGTCGTCCAGGGGGGAACCTTTGCCAACGACGCGGTACTGCGTGCCTTTGAGCAGTACGCCGGCTGCAAGGTGACACGCCCGCCTATGCCGGGCCACATGGGCGCCATCGGGATTGCATTATTGACCCGCGAGCATATGCGCGCCGAAGGACGCACCCGATCCAGTTTCATCGGGCTCGACGCGCTGGAAGCCTTCAGCTACCACAAACGCCCCGGCGTAGTATGCCCGTTCTGCTCCAACAGCTGCATGCGCACGGTCATCGAGTTTGGCGGTGGCGGTCGATTTGTCACCGGTAACCGCTGTGAACGCGGCGAGGTGGTTGGGGACGCCGCAGAGCCCGAAACCCGCCGCCTGGCGGCTGCCGCCGCGCGCGCGGGCAACCAGACCCCCGACATGATCCGGCTGCACAACCAGCTGTTGACCAGAAGCTTTCTGCCCGAAGGGCTCAAGCCGATCTCCCAACATAAGACGCAGAAGAGCGATGAGAACCGTCCACTGCGCATCGGTATTCCGCGTGCGCTCGAGTTCTGGCAGAGTATGCCGTACTGGAACGCACTGTTCAACTCGCTGGGCTTTGAGGTGGTGATCTCGCGTGCGTCAAGCTACGCGCTGTTTGACGCAGGGCTTTCAGGAATTCCCTCGGACACTGTCTGTTTCCCGGCCAAGCTGGCACACGGCCACGTGCGCGATCTGGTGGACAAGAGCGTTGACCGGATCTTCATGCCGATGATGATCCGCATGCCAACCGAAGTAAAAGGCGCAGCCTCGGGCGCGGTCTGCCCGGTAGTTCAGGGCTACCCGATGATCGTTGCTGAGAGCGATGAGCCGGCACGCCGTTTTGGTGTTCGCATGGATTATCCGGTGTTCCACTGGTACGACGTAAAACGGCGCCGCACCCAGACGCGCATGTTCCTGGAGTCGGCCTACGGTATCGGCGGCCGCGCTGCTGCGCGCGCCATCCGGCTTGCAGAGCACAGCCTGGATGCCTTCCGCCGCGCTATGGCGGATGAGGGGCGGCGTATTCTGCAGTCACTGGACGGAAGCAACCGCTTCGCGGTGCTGATAGCCGGGCGCCCCTACCACGCCGATACGCTGGTCAATCACAACATCTCGCGCTGCTTCACCCGCCTCGGTATTCCGGTGTTGACGCTGGAGGGCATCGAAGACCTGCACAGCCACGATCTGCAGCAGAGCCGTATGGAGAGCTACGTACCGCTGCATACGCGCATGATCAGCGCTGCCATGGCGGCAGCGGAGCACCCCAACATCGAGCTGGCGCAGATCGTCAGCTTTGGCTGCGGGCACGACGCGGTGATAACAGACGAGATGGCTCGAATGCTGCGCGAGCGTTCCGGCAAGCAGCTGCTTTCGCTCAAGCTCGACGAGGGCGAAGCTACCGGACCGATGAACATCCGTGTGCGTTCCTTTGTTGAGACCGTGCGCGCCGAGCGCGAGAAGCGCGGGGCGGCATCGGTCCAACCGCTGCCCAGGGCGTATCCGGTGTCCTACCGCAAGAAGGACCGCGCGCAGCGCACCGTTATCTCGCCCAACCTGTCACCGGGATTTTCGCGCGTGATGGCCACCGTGCTCGCCAGAGAAAACGTGCGCGTTGCCGTTGCAGACATGGCCGGCGAACGCGCGTTCGAGCTCGGCAAGCGCCACGTTCACAACGACATCTGTTTCCCGGCGCAGGTGAACATCGGTGAAGTACTGGCGTGGCTGGAACAGAATGACCATCACCAGTCGGAGGTTGTGGTCGGCCTGGCCAAGAACTGCGATGCGTGTCGCGCGGGCCAGTACGCCGGGCTGGCGCGCAAGGCGCTCGATGAAGCCGGCTACAGCGACGTTCCGATAATGACCACCGGCGATGATCCAAAGGGTCTGCACCCCGGGTTCCAGGCCTCCCCACTGTTTCAGATACGCTCATTGTGGGCTCTTGCGATGCTGGACGGTCTGGAACTGATGCGGCACCGCCTGCGTCCCTACCAGCGCATCGAGGGATCGATCGATGCCACCTTTGAGTCCAGCCTGTCCGACCTCTGCACCGCGCTCGAGCAGGGGTGGCAACACGGGCTGCGCGCGCTCGACCGCGCGGTTGCCGCGTTCAATGCGGTACCGGTAGACACCAGCGAACGCCGACCTCGGGTTGGAATCACCGGGGAAATCCTGATGAAGTATCACCCCAGCGCCAACGGCAACATCGCCCGCTACCTGGAAGCCAACGGGATGGAAACGGTGCTGCCCGGTGTGGTTGATTTCTTCCGCAGGCAGAATATAATAGATCAGGAGCTTGGCGGCCGCAATCTGGCACCGATGCCGCTGTTGAAGATGGCACTGGCGGGTATCACCGAGAAGACCTACGTGTACGTGGAACGGCACGTGCGCGAGATCATGAGTCGATTCCGGCTGCACGAAACACCCTATAATGTGCACGACCTGGTTCCGTACGTTGACGGTATTATCGACCGGACCTTTATCTCCGGGGAGGGCTGGCTGATTCCAGCCGAGATCATGCATATGGCGCATCACGGAGTCAACGCGTTTGTGATTGTCAATCCCTTTGGTTGCCTGCCAAATCACATTTCCGGACGCGGAATGGTAAAGGTTATCAAGAAGCGCTATCCTGACATTCACGTCATCTCGCTGGACTACGATCCGGACACCAGCTTTGCCAATATAGAGAACCGGCTTCAGATGCTGGTGATGGCCACGCGCGAAACCCACCGGCGCACAGCAAACAGCACCGCGCAGCAAATCGAGCGTTCATGACAATAGCGATTTTCACCGACACCTATCGCCCCGAGATCAACGGCGTCATCACCTCAATCGACCTGTTTCGCAGTCAGCTGCAGCAACGCGGCCACACTGTCTACCTCTTCTGTCCCGACTATAAGCGCACGCCGGGCAGTGACCCCCACGTGTTCCGGTTCCCCTCGGTACGCTACTTTTTCCCCATGATGCGCGAGCGGCGCTTTGTGTTTCCGTCGCTCAAACTGTGGCGACAGTTCAAGAGCTTGAACGTCGATATCATCCACTCCCAGGTTCCTGCCAATACCGGGGTCTATGCACTGGTTCTCAGCTGGTGGTTCCGTATTCCTCACGTGCACACCTACCACACGCTGTTCATGGAGTACACCCACTACATGCCGCTACCGCACGCGCTTTCGACGCGTCTGGTGAAGTGGATATCGCGCAAGTTCTGTGGCCGTTGCCAGCGGGTTGTGTCACCGAGCGTGCGCATCAAGCAGGAGATCATCGACTACGGCGTAGATGCTCCAATCGACATTATCCCTACCGGAATTGAGGTGCTGCCGGACCGCACCTTCAAAGACCCTGAAAGCCTCAAGGCGCGCTTTGCTATCCCCTCGGACAGGAAGCTGCTGGTATTTGTCGGGCGGCTTGGCCGCGAGAAGAACATCGCGTTCCTGCTGCAGGTGCTCGCTGATCTGCGCCTGGTACGCCGCGATCTGCACCTGGTGATCGTTGGTGACGGCCCCGATCGCCACCGGCTGCAGAAAACCGCCGCCAAGCTCGGCGTAAGCGATGCGGTCACGTTTACCGGATACGTCAAGCGCGAGCTCATCTTCAGCATCTTTCACATGAGCGAGCTGTTTGTCTTTGCCTCGGTGACCGAGACCCAGGGGCTGGTACTGCTGGAGGCAATGTCGGTGGGAACTCCGTGCGTTGCGGTTGACGCAATGGGCGTTGCCGATATGCTGTCCGACGGCCGCGGCGGCGTGCTGACCAATCTCGCGGTACCGGAGTTCTGCTGGTACGTCAACGAACTGCTCTCCAACCAGCGGCTCTACCGCCGCAAGAAAACCGAAGCTGTCCAGAAAGCCCAAGAGTGGTCTGTGGAAGTCATGACCGACCGCCTGCAGAACTGCTTCGAGCAGAGTATGCTCGACTTTCGTCGCCACGGACTGCCGCGCTACAGCAAACGCCGCCGCAGATTCACCAGGGTGCGCGCGCTGCTACGGCGCTGATTTCGCACAACCTGCGCCAAATCTCACACGCAACGCCCGATTTATGTTATATTCAGAGGTGGAACTTAGTCGCAGAAACCAAAATTCGGGGGTAAAAGCTAATGAAACAATTGCCAAAACTGGTAACCGTGCTGATCGCCCTCCTGGTCGTGCTGGCGTGTCAAACGGCACCCGAAGCACCGCCCGAGGATCCGGCCCCAGATGTGGCCGCAGTACCCGACGTTCCCGACGTACCGAGGCCGGAAGCCGAGCGCTCCCAGGCTCAGGAGCTCCGGGCAACTATCGAAGACTATGAACTCGCAGCCTATGCACCAGATGACTTTCAGGAAGGCGAGGCCCTTTTTGCAGTAGCTGAAGGCGCCTACGAGACGGACAATGTAACCGCGCAGAGAAACTACCTTTCCGCTATCGAGAGCTACACTCGTGTCATCGACCAGGGTATAGATTCGATCAGTGAACGCAAGCGAGACGAGGTCCAGGACGCCAAGGACCAGGCCGACGAAATCCGCGCCCGCGTGACGCAGACCGACGTTTACGACGGCGCGCAATCCGACTGGGACGCGGCGGAGGACCATCTCGGCGATGCCCGGTACCTCGATGCCCTGACGGCCTTTGATGAGGCCCGCGAAGGCTTCCTGACCGCCTACCGGCGGGCATCCGACGCGCGTCAACGTGCACAGCGTGCACTGGAAGAAGCCGACGGATCTATCTCCGATTCAGAACGGGAGATAGAAGGTCTGCAGGAAGACATGGACGCCGAGGACGCGTAAAGGAGGACACGCATGAAACTACACAAGATAGCAACGGTTATGGTAGTCCTGCTCGTGTTCGGTGCGGCGTTTGTGTCGGCACAGAATCTGCTCCAGGACAACCCGCACGCTCAGCGTGCACGAGAGTTACGTCGCCAGTCTGAACAGGCAATCGATGAAGGAGAGTACGATCAGGCCTACGATTACGCCCAGGAGGCGCAGCAAGAGAGCCGGCTGGCGCGTGAATGGGCAGAGAAGATGCTGTGGGCATATCGAGCCCGCGGTGCGCGCAACCGCGCCGAGGAACGGCTGAGCTTTGTACGCGGCATTGACGCCGAGACCAATTTCCCCGACGAGTACGAGAACGCGGTTGAGTTCTACGACGAAGGCCAGCAGCTCTTCGATGATGAGAGTTACCAGCCGAGCTTTGAGGCGTTCCAGAACGTATTGGCCGCGCTGGAGTCAGTACGCCGCGTTGCCGCTGATGCCGACGTACTGCCGCGCTACTACGAAGTGCGCCTGAATCCGGAACGTCGTGACAGCTTCTGGCGTATCGCCGGTTACGATTTTATCTACGGAAACTCGCGCGAGTGGCGCAATCTCTATGAAGCCAACAAGGACATGCTTCAGGACCCGGATAATCCGCGTCTGATTCAGCCGGGGATGCTGTTCGAAATCCCCAGCATCCGCGGAGAGCGCCGCG
>REDW01000098.1 GCA_007693325.1 Spirochaetaceae bacterium | reverse complement strand
TGGGACAAGTACTACGGGCACGGGCTGGTGGACGCGCAGGCGGCGCTCGAGTATCTGCTGAATCTGCAGCAGCGCATCCCGCGCGCGCCGATGGGGGCCGATGATCCAGGCGCAACCGGCGGAATCTCGATTCAAACCGCGGCGCTCTCCGGCGCGCAGTACCCTGAAGCCGAATCCGACATCGATTCGCACTCAGTGATTCTGCGTTTCCATGAAGGTGAAGCTCCCGTGACAGAGCCCGAGCTGTTCAACTTCGAAGCACGGCTGCGGCAGCGGTTCGGCATTACATCAGCTCAACGCCTCGGGGCTCATACTATGGTGGTGCAGCTCGGCGCCGGGCAGCAGCCATTGGATATGCTGCAACCGCTGGCCGCGCTGGACGAGGTGCAGTACAGCCAGCCCAACTATCGCTACCGGGCGATACGGTAACAGTGAGTAGACTATGAGAGCAGGAGCATTGATAGCCGGAGCATTGTTGTTGTCCGCGTGCGCGACATTTGCCCGTCAGGGTGAACCGATCGACTTCTCAACCGTGGACCGCGGAACGCATTCCGCAATCCAACAGGCGGGCTACCGAGTGATTGAGGATAACCAGCGGTTCGCCGCGCTGTGGGCCGAGCTCTATCGCACCCGGCGTCCCGAGCCGCCGATGCCCGATATCGACTTTGAGCGTGAGATTGTGGTTGCCGTTTTTCAGGGGCAACAGCCCACCGGCGGCTACGCCGTAGAGGTGGAAGCGGTCCAGCGCATTGGCCGGCGAGCCGTTGTACACGTGGCGCAGACGGCTCCCGAGCCCGACGACATGGTCACCATGGCGTTGACCTCCCCGTATCACCTGGTGCGATTTGCGCGCCAGGAAGGCGGGGTTGAGGTTCGCGGGGCAGTGGACCAGGCGCCTTAATCTGCTATCTCAGCCGGTACTCCTCCACCGGTGGCAGGCTGAGGCAGGCGGGCATGGGTTGCCACGGGGCCACCGTGGCGCTGTGGCCACAGCTGGGACAACAGCATCGCGCTCAGCATCAGGAAGCAGCCTGCCAGTGCCCGCGCCGAAAGAACCTCGCTCAACACAAGCCAGCCTCCCAGCACAGCAAAGGCACCCTCCAGACTCAGAATGATGGCCGCGTGGCTCGGTTCGACGTTACGCTGGCCGTAGACCTGCAGCGTATACGCTATCGAGATCGAGCCGATTCCACCGTAGAGGATTGCCGGTGCTGCGGCACTCAGCGCGGCCCGGGTCAGCGTTTCGCTAAGTACGGCAACAAGCGCGCTGCCGGCAGCAACCACCGCGTACTGCACAACCGACAGCAGCAGGGCATCGAGACGTTTGGCCGCGTGGTCGATCAACTGCACGTGTACCGCAAAGAAAAACGCCGACGCCAGTACCAGCAGATCACCCGGATTGACCGCTGTACCGGGGGTAACGCTCAGCAGGTACATGCCGTACGTTGCCAGGCCAACCGCAACCCATCGCACCGCGCCCACACGCTGACGGCGAAAGATACCCAACAGCGGTACCATTACCAGGTAGAGCCCCGTGATGAAACCGGCGTTGCCGGCGGTGGTGAAGACAATCCCTGCCTGCTGCAGTGACGCTCCGGCAAAGAGCACAACTCCGGTGCCCAGGCCGAAGCGTATAGTTCCGGCGCTGACTGCACGGAGACGCCTGTGGCGCGTAAGCAACAGCAACGGTAACAGAGTGACCGCCCCAAGTGCGAAGCGGATTGCATTGAATGTAAACGGCCCAACGTGCTCCATTCCAGCTCGCTGGGCCACAAAAGCCAGCCCCCAGATCGCTGCGGTGACCAGCAGCAGGAATGCCCCGATAGTTGATCCGCGTTGCATAGGAGTGGGATTCTATCGCAATTGTCCAGCTGCAACAATTGTTGATAGAATGATATCCTGCACACAGTGAAACCTGAGGCCCTGTACGTCGCCGATGACGGTGCCGCCGGACCGCTGTGCCGCATCCGGGAAAACGCCGGGAGAACGGTTGACTATGCCCGCCGGCTTACCTATGTTTTAGTACAACTCCGATCGTCCGCACAATCGCAATCAAAAACGAGGGCGTAACGAGGGAAGGAGTTGTACATGAAAGATTTTTCTCGATGGATTCTGGTTACTGCAGCAGTTATTGCACTGGCCTCGCCGCTGATGGCGGCAGGCAGACCCGAGACGGCACAACCGGAAGCTACCAAGGGCCCGGTAGTTGTCGCGTCCAAGATCGATACCGAGGGGGCACTGCTCGGTAGTATGATGGTTCAGATCCTGCGCGCCGACGGCTTTGAGGTGGTGGACAGTACCGAGTTTGGTACAACCGATGTTATTCGCCGCGCAATCACCAGTGACGAAATCGACATCTATCCGGAGTACACCGGAAACGGTGCCTTTTTCTTCGACCACGACGACGACTCGGTGTGGAAAGATCCACAGGCAGCCTTTGATACCGTTGCCCAACTCGACCTGCAGGCCAATGACATCGTCTGGCTCACACGCGCACCGGCCAACAATACCTGGGCTATTGCGGTTCGCAACGATATCGCCGAGCCCAACAACCTGCGTACCTTGGAAGACCTGGCCAATTACATCCGCGATGGTGGTGAGTTCAAGATCGCCGCGTCCGAGGAGTTTGTCAGTCGTGACGACGTGCTGCCGGCGTTTGAGCGAACGTACGACTTCCGTGTAGCTGAGGATCAGATGCTCACGTTTTCCACCGGCAATACCGCCACTACAATTCAGGCGGCTGCGCGGCAGACCGACGGTGTCAACGCTGCAATGGCCTACGGAACCGACGGACCGGTGGCTGCTCTCGGACTGCGCGTGATGGAAGACTCGCTCGGCGTTATGCCGGTATACGAGCCGGCCCCGATTGCCCGACGAGCGTTGCTGGAGGAATACCCGGAAATCGAGACACTGCTGCAGCCGGTCTTTGAAGCGCTGGATATGCAAACGCTTCAGTCACTCAACGCAAAGATTGCCGTAGAAGGTCAGAACGCCGCGCTGGTGGCGCAGGACTGGCTCCAGGAACACGGATTCCTGGCGCCGTAGTTTCGCTACCGGTTGCCAGCCGAAAGGTTTTGCCACTTTGTGCAGACCACAACTTGAACGAGTCACGTTTCTCGGCGCATTGGTCGGAGGCGTGGCTCTTTTGTTGCCGTTTGTAGAATTCAAGCCCAACCGAGTAGCCGAGGGCGATCCGTTTCACTTGTGGGGCCTCGGCCTGACGTGGGAGCCGTGGCTGCTGGCCGCCATTGTAGCCGCTGCCCTGCTGCTGGCGCTGTCCGGCGAAGGGCCGCGCGTCCGCGCGGCCAAAGTGGCTGTTGGCAGCGCGCTGTTTGCCGCTACGCTGCTGGTGGCGTTGCGCGCCGGGGCAATCCTGGTGACCGAAGCAACACCGTTTGGCCGGGTAGGTCCGATCAGCGGGTTCTGGATAGCGGCTCTGGCGAGTTTTCTGATCGTTGAAGGCTCGCTGCGCACGGCGTCCTGGAACCCGATGATCAAGGGCGCTATTCGGGTGCTGCCGCTGGCGATAGCAACCGGCGCGCTTGCGTCCGGGGCGCTTGACTCGTTTGCGATGGTGCAGGAGTACATCAACCGTGCCGACCGTTTCTCTCAGGAGTTGACAACTCACCTTCGACTGGCCGCCGTTGCGGTGATGGCGGCGGTGGTCATCGGTGTACCGCTGGGTATCGTTGCCTGGAAGCGGCGCCTTCTGGAGCGTCCGGTCTTCACGCTGGTGAACACTATTCAGACGGTACCCAGCCTGGCGCTGTTCGGTCTGATGATCGCGCCGCTGGCGCTGCTGTCACGGCAATTCCCGCTGCTGCGTGCAATGGGTGTGCAGGGAATCGGCGCGGCGCCGGCGCTGATAGCGCTGACGCTCTACGCGCTGCTTCCTATAGTGCGCAATACGTACACCAGTCTATCGGTTATTCCCAACGCGGTCATCGAAGCCGGCAACGGGATGGGTATGAGCCGCCGCCAGTTGCTGCGTTTTGTGGAGGCTCCGCTCTCGGTACCGATCATTCTCAGTGGCATCCGCACCTCGGTGGTGCAGGCCATCGGCAATACCACGGTAGCCGCGCTGATTGGGGCCGGTGGTCTGGGCGTCTTTGTGTTTCAGGGGCTGGGGCAGGCGGCTCCAGATCTGATTGTGATGGGCGTTATACCGATTATTCTGCTGGCGGTGCTGATTGACCGAGGAATGGCCGTGCTGATTGGGCTGGTAACTCCGCCCGGGCTGAGGAAGGATACGCTATGATAGAGTTTTCCTGCGTGACCAAGCATTACGGCGATATCACTGCGGTGGACTCGGTGTCGTTCAGGGTTGAAGACGGGCAGGTCTGCGTGCTTATCGGACCCTCAGGGTGCGGCAAGACCACAACGCTCAAGATGGTTAACCGAATGCTCGATGCGTCCTCGGGCGAGATCTCGATCAATGGCCGCAACGTCAGTGAACTTGCCGCCGAGCAGCTGCGCCGTGGCATCGGTTACGTTATTCAGAGTGTTGGTCTGCTGCCGCATATGAACGTGCGCGACAATATCGCTATTGTTCAGCGTCTGAAGCGGGTCGATCGAAGGCAGCGTTATCGACGTGCCGACGAGTTGCTCGAGCTGATCGGACTGGACCCTGAACAGTATCGCCTCAAGCACCCGCACGAGCTCTCCGGAGGTGAGGCACAGCGCATCGGCGTTGCACGCGCTCTGGCTGCTGACCCACCGATTCTGCTGATGGATGAACCGTTTGGAGCCGTTGATCCGCTGAATCGTGAGGTTCTGCAGACCGAATTCCTGCGGCTGCAGCGTGCACTGAAGAAGACGGTACTGTTTGTTACCCACGATCTCGATGAGGCTATCCGTCTTGGAGACACCGTTATCCTGATGAAAGACGGACAGATCGTGCAACACGATTCACCCGAGCGAATCCTGGCAGCGCCGCGCAATCAGTTTGTGCGCGATTTTGTCGGTGCCGATCGCGCGCTGAAGCGGCTGAGCTGTTTCCCCGTGGAAGGCTACATTCGTGAGGCACAGCAGATAGCACAGCAGGATGCGGCGTCGTTCTCCAACGGCGGACGGGGACCGGACTCGGTGGTCTGGGTCTACGGAGCTGACAGGGCACTGGTGGGCATGCTGCAGCGCTCTTCATCCGGATACAAGGTGATCACGCTCAAGCCTGAAGAGGTTGGCGTGGTGCCGCTATCGAGTATGAAGGAGGCGCTGTCGCGGCTGCTCGGACAGGGGATCCGGGCGGTACCGGTACTTGACCAAAGGAACTGTGTCATCGGTGAGGTCCGGCTCCCCGACATCGAAGAGCTCAACCAGGCGGTGCTATGAAGCGGCTGATTGTTCCTCCGCTGCTGTTTGGACTGGCCTTTGTTGTGTTGCTCAACGCCGAGCTGCTTGAACCGCTACTGCGGACGCTGTTTCCGAATGTTCGCGAGATTCTCTACGCTCGGATTCCGCTGATCGATCTGTTCCGTGAGCACGTGATGATGGTCCTGGTTTCGAGCGTCACGGCAACCGTGATAGGAGTATCGCTGGGAGTTATCGTGACCCGTCCGCCCGGGCGCGATTTCCTGACTGTTGTGCAGGGTTTGAGTTCGTTTGCTCAGACCTTCCCGCCGGTGGCGGTGCTGGCACTGGCTGTGCCCGCGGTTGGTTTTGGCTTCAGACCGACTATCATTGCGCTGGTGGCCTACAGCGTGCTGCCGATCCTGAACAATACCATTGCCGGGATGGAGGCTATCCCACGCGAGCTGACCGAGGCGTCACGCGGGATCGGCATGACCCCGCTGCAGGTCCTGTTTCTCTCGGAATTGCCGCTTTCGGCGCGGGTAATCGCCGCTGGAATACGAACCTCGGTAATCATCAACGTTGGTACCGCAACCATCGGTGCGGTGGTTGGCGCCGGTGGACTGGGGGTTGTGATTGTAGCCGGCCTGGTGCGCGATAACATTGCGTTTGTCTTCTCGGGTGCCGCCGCGGCCGCCGTTCTGGCACTGGCGTTCGACTGGCTGTTTGGACGCTTGGAAACGCTCTTCTTTGCTCCGCGAGCGCGGGTCAGCCGCTGAGACGCGCGCGCAGGCTGCCACGGATCGCGCGCGTGTTGCTGTGCGTTCTGCAATCCACTACAATGGCCTGCGAGACAGGTTGATCATCGGATGAATTCAAAACAAGCATCGTATCTGCTGGCTACGCTGCTGGACAGCTACGACAAGAAAGCGCTCGTGGCAGACCGTGAGTTCTTCACACGGTTGGCGTTTCACTTTCGCGATATCGTGCAGCTTGCGTACTCACTCTACGGGGGGCGGTCACACCTGGAGGTGTGGATCGGACGACTGGTTGACGTGCTCTACGCTCAGCACAGCGCTCGGCCGAAGGCTGCACGCGCAGTAGATGAGCAGCGCCTGCGTGATCCGCTGTGGTACCTCAGCCAGGAACTGGTATCGACGATGTTCTACGTTGATCGCTTTGCGGGTGATCTGAAGGGACTGGAGCAACACATCGACCATTTCTGCGATCTGGGCATCAACCTGGTGCACCTGATGCCGCTGCTCGATTGCCCCGAGGGCGCCAATGACGGCGGTTACGCGGTGCGCGATTACCGGGCCGTCGATCCCCGAATCGGCACTATGGAGCAACTGGACAGCGTCATCGATGAACTGCATAAGCGGGGTATTCTTGTGCAGCTCGACCTGGTGGTCAATCATACCTCGGATCAGCATCAATGGGCCGTACGCGCCCGCGGCGGGGAGCAGAAGTACCGCGATTACTTCTACATGTACGATGACCGCACAATTCCCGATGAGTTCGAAGCTTCGATGCCCGAGGTTTTTCCCGAGTCCGCCCCCGGCAATTTCACCTGGATCCCCGACGCCGAGCGCTGGGTGATGACGGTGTTTCACGACTACCAGTGGGATCTCAACTACACCAATCCCGAGGTGTTTCTCGAGATGCTGGACGTGATGCTCTTTCTTGCCAACCGTGGCGTAGATGTGCTGCGCCTTGACGCGGTGCCCTACCTGTGGAAGAAGATCGGGACCACGGGGCAGAATCTCGATGAAGCCCACACCATCCTGCGCTTGTTCCGCCTCTGCTTGTCGGTTGTGGCTCCCGCGAGTGCGCTGATGGCCGAGGCGGTGGTGCAACCGTCGGAGATCGTCCGTTACTTTGGCACCGATGACTGGGCCGGCAGAGAGTGCGAGATGGCCTACCACGTATCGCTGATGGTGCTGCTATGGGATTGCATCGCAACCCGTTCTACGCAGCTGTTTCGCCGGGGTCTGGCCGGCATGCCGCAAATTCCGCGTGAGGCTACCTGGTTCACCTATATTCGCTGTCATGACGATATCGGTCTTGGCTATGCCGATGACGATATCCGCGCCTGCGGTTTTGACCCCTATCTGCATCGGCGCTTCATCGTGGATTACTTCACCGGACGCTATCCCGAATCTCGCGCCACCGGGGCCCCGTTTATGGTCAATCCGCGTACCGGTGACGCTCGTATCAGCGGCAGCGCGGCCAGCCTGCTGGGTCTGGAAGCGGCCCTGGACAGCAACGATGCGCGAGGCGTGGACGCTGCTATTGACCGGCTGCTGCTGCTCTATTCTATCGTGTGCTCGATCGGCGGGATCCCGATTATCTATTACGGTGATGAAGTCGGCTACTTGAATGACTACAGTTATCTGGACGAGCCGGACAAACGTGAAGACAACCGCTGGATGCACCGGCCGCGGATAGACTGGAACAAGATGGCGCGACTGCGGGACCCGCAGACCGTGGAGGGCCGTATCTACGCCAGGATGCAGCACCTGCTGGCCACACGGAAACGTCTCGCTGAGCTGTCGGCGCTGCACCAGGCGCAACTGCTTGACCCTGCCAACGATCACGTGGTTGCGTACTTGCGCTACAGCGCCGATCACCGTACCCTGGTGTTGGCGAACATCTCCGATGTTACCCAGATTGTTGCGCTATCCATACTCGAAGAATGTGGTATAGAACCGGACGTTGCGGATGCAATCAGTGGACAGCCGGCGCAGCTGGAGGGAGACTACGTCGTCCTGCGCCCGTATCGGTTCCTCTGGTTGCGCCACTCGGTCTTCGGCGAGGAGCAGAACCTATGAGAGTCGAGCAGACGCGGATCCGGCTCAGCCGGCGTGGCCGAGGTTTTCACCTCATTACGCGCGAGATCGAAGACGCGATTCCCGCTTCGTGGCAGATCGACCGCGGTATTGCGCACATCCATTTGTTGCACACCTCGGCCAGCCTGACGCTGAACGAGAATGCTGACCCGGATGTGCGTAGCGACATGGAAGCCATCTTCTCGCATCTGGTCCCCGAAAACGAGCCGTACTACGTGCACACATCTGAAGGGCCGGATGACATGCCGGCGCACGCCAAGAGTTCACTGCTGGGAGCTTCGGTTACGCTTGCGGTGTCCGGGGGACGTTTTGTACTGGGAACATGGCAGGGAGTATACCTTTGCGAACACCGCAATCGAGCGCAGGGGCGCGAGATTTTTCTGACGATTATAGGAGTGTGAGTTGTGACTACGCTTGAGCAGGCTGTTGCGGCCGCGTCGCGCGCGCGAGAGAACGCCTACGCGCCGTATTCGGGTTTCCAGGTTGGCGCGGCAATCAAGGCGTGCGATGACAGCACCTTCTACGTCGGCTGCAATGTGGAAAACGCCAGCTATGGCGCAACCATATGCGCCGAACGATCGGCGATCGTTCATATGGTCTCGCGGCGTGGCAAGTGCCCCATCGAGTTCATCGTGGTGGTAACCGCTGCCGATCCGCCTTCGGTACCGTGCGCAATCTGTCTCCAGATTCTGGCCGAGTTCTGCAGCCCCGAGACGCCAATCCACCTGGCACATCCGACCGGGGTGAAGCGAACGCTGCTGCTGCGCGAGCTCCTGCCGCAGCCGTTTGTGTTGGTGTAGCGGCTGTGCAGGAGAGCTCTGCTGCGGCAGACCGCCGCCGGCCCTTTGCAGTGCGCGCGGTACGCGCACTGTTTGTTCTGCCGATCTGGCTCTACCGCCAGATCGTTTCACCGTGGCTGCCGCAGTCCTGTATCTATACGCCGAGCTGTTCACGCTACGCGCACATCAGCATAATGCAGCACGGCGTTTTCAAAGGGCTGCTGCTGGCCCTCGCACGCGTGCTGCGCTGTTCGGCACTCTTCAGTGGCGGGCAGGACCCGGTGCCGCAGCGATTCTCCTTTTCCGAGCTGCGTGATGGTTACCGCCGCTTCCACGGCCGCACGAGGCGTCAGGAGGACAGCGGTGGAGCCTGAAGCGGCGGCTGCTACGGCGCAGCGCGCGGTGCGCGTGCTGCGCGTACTCGAAAAGACCTACCCCGATCAGCGGCCGCTGTTGCGCTACGACAACGCGTATCAGCTGCTGATTGCCGTTATTCTATCCGCACAGACCACCGATGCTCAGGTGAACCGCGTCACCGCGGCACTGTTTGCTGCGTTGCCTACCGTGCAGACGCTCGCCGAAGCCACTCAGGCCGATGTAGAGCGATACATTCACAGTACGGGCTTTTTCCGTTCCAAGGCGCGCAACATTCGCGCCGCTGCGGTGGTGCTGCGTGACCGCTTCGGCGGCCAGGTTCCGCAATCGATGCAGGAGCTGCTCTCGTTGCCCGGAGTGGGGCGCAAGACCGCAAACGTCATACGCGGTGCGCTGTTCGGGCTTCCGGCAATCATCGTTGACACGCACTTCGCGCGCGTGACGCGCAGACTGGAACTGACCGCAGCCGCGGCACCCGAGCGGATCGAGAGCGAAGTGGCGGCACTGTTGCCGCCGGAAAGCCACTACTCGTTCTCGATGTGTGTCAATTATCACGGGCGCTACCGCTGCCACGCTCGACGGCCCGACTGTGGGCAGTGCGAAATCCGCGCTCTGTGCGGGTATCCGCGGCTGATCGGGTGAGGGCGTGGCTGTGTTGTTGAATTGCGCAGTGAATTCGCCTACTATGGCTACGGTATGAAGCGCGACAAGCCTATATTTGACACCGGTTCGGAGCATGCAACCAGCGGCCGGCGGCTGGTCTGCATTTCGCTGGCCGACGCTGGTTCGGCTGCAGACCTGAGCGATCAGCTCGGTTTTTTCGGTTTCACAACGCGCATCGTGGCTGACTGGCGCGATCTGCAGGCGGTGACCGGTTCTGCTCCAATAACGGTTGTGATGCTCGACGCCGAACTGCTGCAGCAGGACGATGAGTTTGCGCACGCTATGCGTGATTTCAAGCAGCAGAGCTCCGGCACAGTGCACCTGGTGTACGTTTCCGGGACCGACACCTTTGAATTGCGTCTGGCAGCGGTTCGCGGCGGCGGCGATGCGTTCATGGTACAGCCGCTGGAGATTGCACGGCTGATCGATAAGATAGACAGCCTGATGGGTTCCGCGGAGCGTGAGCCGTACCACGTTCTGATCGTCAACGACAACCCTGACGATGTTTCAACCTACGCTCACATTCTACAGTCCGACGACATGATCACATCGGTGGTTTCCGATCCGCGCAACCTTTTCCCGGTGTTGATCGAATCCAAACCTGAACTGATTCTGATGGATATGCATATGGCGGAGTGGAGCGGCGTTGAGCTGACACGGCTGATCCGCCAGCAGGAGACGTTCATCGGTATACCGATCATCTTTGTGTCGAGCGAGAAAGACGTCGAAAAGCGGCTGGCGGCTATCGGCTACGGCGGTGACGACTTTGTCAGCAAGCCGGTGGTCCCGCGCTACCTGAACGCACTGTTGCGCCTGCGCGCGGCGCGCACCCGTCACATGCGGTTCTTCATGGAGCGCGATTCACTGACCGGACTGCTGAACCACTCTAATCTGCGCGAAAAAGTGGGCGCTGAGTTAAAGCGCGCCGAGCGAATCGGTAACAGTCTGTGTTTCTGCATGATCGACATCGATCACTTCAAGTCGGTCAACGATACCTATGGGCACCTCACCGGAGACCGTGTGCTGAAAAGCCTCTCGCGCCTGTTGCAGGACCGGCTGCGAAAGTCCGACGTTATAGGCCGCTACGGCGGCGAGGAGTTTGGCGTTGTGCTGTTCGATACTGCGCTCGATCAGGCCGAGCGGATCATGAACGAAATACGCGAGAGTTTCGCCCTGATCCGGCAACAGTTTCAGGGCAAAGAGTTCTACGTGTCGTTCAGCGCTGGGGTATCATCGTATCCGGCCTGTTCTTCGGTTGCCGAGCTGATAGAAACTGCCGACAAAGCGCTCTACGAGGCCAAAGAACGCGGACGCAACCGTGTAGTTGTGGACGCGTAGTTGTAGAATAGAGCCACGGGCGCCGGCGGCACTCACTCTGCCGCGGTCAGTTTGCGTTCGGCTGCGATACGCCACGCAACAGTCTGCCACCAGCAGGGCGGATGTGCGCTGACCACCTCGATAACAATTGCCGATGCCGTATTGATCGGCCGCGGCCACAGCGGTGCGCTTCCGAGGGGCTGCCGGGGCAAACCGGGATGCTCGCGGCAGCCGAGAAACACCGAATCCGGCGGCAGATCGCAGTTGGCGGCGAGAGGCAGGCGCTCTCGCAGTGCCCGGCAGGTGGCCGAGGGTTTCAGCGGAGCAACGTATACATCGTCAAGTGCGCGCACGGCTTGAAGCGTAAACGGTACCAGCGCCAGTCCCTGCAGCGCACGCAGCACAGAGTGCGCGGTGCGGGGATCAAAGGATTGCGGCTCGTCCAGCCGCCCGGCAACGATCAGCGGTGGCAGCGCCCTGGTAGAAACCAGTCCGTACTGCTGCCACAGGCTATCCTGGGCGCGGTAGCAGATCTGCTCAACGTGGTCGGGCAGTGACAGGCCAAGCAGAAACATGATGGCTGGATAGTAGCGCCGCCGGCCGACTTTTGCAACGAGCCGCGGTCGTGTTATACTAACGGCCAATAGACTAAGACAGACTGAGCGGCTTCGGAAGGGTGGCAATGACAAACAAGATTAAGCGCGCAGTGACGGACATCGTGGGGCGGATTTCGAGCTGGGACTCAGTTGATACGATTGCCATGGTGGAGTCGGGTGAGGATCTCTACGATCCGTATTTCTTTATCAGCTTTGATGTCTACTGCACCGCGGATATTCCCGATGAAAGCCGGCGGCGCAGCGTATTCGAGGATAGCGTTGCGTTCGAATCGCTGCAGAGTAACCGCAAGGATCGCTTTCTGTTGCGCGATATTCCCTTTCGCATCGAATACAAGGATCTCAGGCGATTTGACGAGATCATCAACGCCGCCAAAGCCAGTGAGGTCTTCCAGCGTGACTCGGGTACCTACATGTTTTATCGGCTCAAGGAGTCGCAGATTCTCTACCAGAAGTCCGACTGGATCGACGAAGTCCGAAAAGACCTCGATGCGCTGAACGATCAGTTCTGGGACGGCCTGCGCGCTGCACTCGAGGCTCGTATGGAGCATTTTCTGGGTGATCTGCACGCTGCGGTGGTGCGCGAGGACTCGCTGTTCTTTCTGATCTCAAGCGCCGGGTTCATCCGCAGCCTCTTCAGCGTGCTGTTCGCTATCAATCACCGTTTTGAACCGTCTGCTCGCGGTCTCTACCAGCAGGTGCAGGAACTGCCGATTGTGCCGGATCCGTTTGCCGGACGTCTTGATAGCTTCCTGCGCTCCGAGAGCAGTTCCATGACGCCGCAGCGTAAGAAGGAAGTTGCCGAGCTGATGGCCAAGAGCGTACTGGCGCTCTGACTCTGCGCCGCGCTGCCGGCAGGTCACGAGTAACAGCGGCAGACTCAGGCAGCCGGTTCAGATTGTGTAGACAAAGCTCTGCTCGCTGCGCATTTTGTCCTGCAACAGTTCTTCGAGCGTAAGGTCAAGCAGCTGTGCTATCGATGACTCCAGTCGCAACCAGAAAAAGCCCAGAGCGCCGTTGCGTTTGTCTTCGGCTACGATCTCAAGGCGTCCTTCGAGTGCCGCCAGCAGTTCGGCAACCTGGATCTGCCGCGGTTCGCGCGCCAGCGCATAGCCGCCTTGTGCCCCACGGTAACTCTCCACAAAGCCGGCTTTCTTCAGTTGCACCAGGATCTGCTCCAGGTAGTGCTGCGGGATTGCGTGAGTCGACGCGATATCACGAATTTGAACCGGACCCGATCTGTAGCTCTGCGCCAGCGCTACTGTGGCCGTCAGCCCGTAGACGCCCTTTGCCGATATAGTAAACACGGTTGCTCCTTGCCTGCGGCTACCCCAACATATCGCCGCACACGGCTGTGGTCAAGAAGCGTGGCGAGGCGCGCTGTCGAGCGTGTTGCGCCACGGCCCGTGCTTGTAGGTCCGCACCAGTGAGGTGCTCAGCGCGCTTTCGGTGAGCTCCTCGATTTCCCGGCTGCTCCATCCCGGCAGAGCGGCAAACTGCGGCAGCTGCATAATCCCGGCGCTGAGATCGCGACTGACAAGGTTTCCAGTCAGCAACCGGCAAAGCTGGGCACGGCTCAGACGGCGTCTCGATCGTCTTACCGCATCGCTGAAAACGGTCAGAGCAGGCGGCGTACGCTGTTGGATAGAATCGCAGCGGTCACAGCCGCTGCAGGTCTGCCGCGCGGCATCCATGGCTTCGAGCAGGAACGCCCGGCGGCAGCGCTCGGTCAACATGAAGCGCTGCACCGTGGCCGAGCGCGCCTGTCGTAGCTGCTCTGCCGATAACGCCGCGGCAGGCGCTGCTTCGGTTGGCTGCGCCGCGGACGGTCGCAGCGTTACCGAGATCGACGGCTGTCCGTCACGCCCGGCGCGCCCCGATTCCTGCAGAAAGCTCTCGATGGTCGGCGCGGCGTGCGGATGGATCACGCTGCGTATATCGCTCTTGTCCACGCCGAGGCCGTAAGCGCAGGTTGCAACCAGTATCCCGTCGCGCGAGGTCAGGAACCATTTCTCGATAGCCTGCTTCTCGGCTGGATTCAAGCCGGCATGGTAGAACCCGATCTGATCCTCGCCGAGCGCGCGGCGCAGGTGAACCGCGGTCAGTCGGGTGCCGGCACGGCTGCGGCAGAAAACAATTGCCGGGCGCGGCAGTGGAAGCTGCGGTGGAGCGCTGCCGAGCGCGGTTGGCCCGGCAGCGTGGCCTCCCAGCAGCTCCACAAGCGCGCGCGAAACCGAGGCGGCTTCAATGACGCAGTAGCGGATGTTGGGACGGTCTGGATTAGCCGAGATAAGCCGGACGAGTTGCCCGCCGAACAGGTGCGTGCGGATCGAGTCCAGCACGGTTGCTGAGGCGGTAGCCGTAAACGCGGTGAGGATCCGCGGGCCTATTTCTGCGACCAGACGCCCCAGCTCCAGATACGCCGGGCGAAATGTCTCCCCCCACTCGCAGATGCAGTGCGCCTCGTCGATAACCAGATGCACAACGTCGCTGTCTGCCAGTGCGTGCAGCACCGCAGCGGCTGCCAGGCTTTCCGGGTTGGTCAGCAACAACCGCAGCCGGCCGCTGTGCAGGTGCTTCAGGATTGTCTTGCGCTCCGCGGTGGGCGTGGCACCGGTCAGTGCTGCGGATTCGATACCACTCTGCTGCAGCCGCCGCTGCTGGTCGGCAATCAGCGACAGCAACGGATAGACCACTACCGTGCAACCGGGCAGCAGCGCGGCCGGCAGCTGGAAGCAGAGACTCTTGCCGGCGCCGGTAGGCAGCAGCACCATCTGTTGCCGCGGGGCGTCGCCATCGCCCTCGGCAGCTTCCAGTGTGTTGGCGATCACCAGCCGCTGGTACGGATAGAGGTAATCCACATCGAAGATCCGTTTGGCGGCATCGCGCAGTGGATCGTCAGCGGGCTGCCGCTGTACCTGAGCATCCGGTTGTTTCATACCTGCTATAACGCGCTGTGCGGGAGCGATGCTTCAACCGTGGACTACAACCGGCGCAATTGGCGGCCGTTTGGTGGCCAATAGCCCACAGGCGGCCTCGATATCCATTCCGCGGCTTGCGCGCACCGTAGCGATCAAGCCGCGCTGCTCGAGCCGCGCACGAAACTCTTCGATGCGTGCCGCCGGTGTGGGCAGCATGTCGTTTCCCTGCCACGGATGGAACGGGATCAGGTTTATCCGCGTCTGCATTCCGGCCAGCAGCCGAGCGGTTGCATCGGCGTGCTCGAGCGAATCATTGACGTCCTTGAGCATCACATACTCAAACGATACCCGCCGCGCGTCCTGACGTGCACGGTCGCGCAGTATGCGCAGCAGTTGATCCAGGTCGTAGCCACGGGTGCCCGGCAGGAGCTCGCGCCGTTGTTCCTGAAACGGAGTGTGCAGACTGACCGCCAGGCGCACATCGCAGCGCTCCAGAAAGCGCGCCAGTGGCTCCGGTTTGCCTACGGTAGACAGTGTGATGCGACGGTTACCCAGACCGTAGCCGTGCTCACTGGTGAGAAGCTCAACCGAATCGACTACCGCGTTGAGGTTGTCCAGCGGTTCACCCATACCCATGTAGACGATGTTGGTTATCTGGTCGCGTTCGGGGACCGAACGATACTGGTTGAGTATTTCGGCCGGCGACAGATTGCCGCGCAGGCGCATTGCGCCGGTGGCGCAGAAGCGGCAGCCCACCCGGCAGCCGACCTGAGAAGAGAGGCACAGTGTCATGCGCTTTCCTTCGGGGATCAGCGCGGTCTCGACCAGATCGGTGGCGTCGGTCTCAAAGGTGTACTTGCGGGTCTTGTCGCTGGACGTCAGGCTCTGCTGCGGCGGGCGAACCCGGATTTCTGTAATCTGCTCCAGGGCGCGCCGGTCCGCTTGCGGCAGGTTGGTCATCTGTTCGATAGCGGTGACGTGGTGTCGGTAGAGCCAGCGCATAATCTGGTCAACGCGGTAACGCGGCATATCGAGTCGGGAAACCAGTGCTTCCAGGCTCTGCTGCGGTAGACCGAACAGGTTTGTCTTCACCGTTAGAGCATACGCTCAAAAGGGCAGCGCTGTCAAAAGCGCGCGTTTGCACTACAATGCGGCGCAAGGAACCAGTGATGCAGCACACCAGCAACGCAACGGCCCGGATTATCGAACATTTTCAGATGGTATGCGCGGTCCCCCGGCCTTCAGGTAGCGAGCAGCGGATCCGCGCTCGCCTGGTGCAGTGGGCCGCCGAGCACCAGCTTCAATCGCGCACGGACCAGGTCGGCAATCTGGTCATTGAGGTCCCCGCCTCAGACGGCTGCCGCAGCGATACCACGGTGGTGCTGCAGGGCCACATGGACATGGTGTGCGAGAAGCTGCCGGATTCCAGGCACAATTTCGAGACCGATCCGATAGCAACGGTTATCCACGGCGAATGGCTGGCCGCTGACGGTACCACGCTCGGAGCCGACAACGGAATCGCCATTGCGCTGGCTCTCGCGGTAGCGCAGGAGCAGCACAAACCGCATCCGGCGCTGGAGTTGCTGTTTACCGTAGAGGAGGAGACCGGGCTCAGCGGCGCGGCCCGGCTTGACGGATCACTGCTGCGAGGCAGCGTTCTTATCAACCTGGATTCCGAGGATGAAGCTGTGATCACGGTCGGCTGCGCCGGGGGCACCAGGATGGTGCTGACGCTGCCGCTGAGACGGACCGCTGTGCCCGCGGGCCTCTGCGCGTATCGAGTCACTGTCAGCGGCCTGAGTGGCGGGCATTCGGGTACCGACATCGGACTCGGACGCGCCAACGCCAATGTCGTGCTGACGCGGCTGTTGCTGCAGTTGGACAAGGCGCACAGCGTGCGGCTGGCGTCGCTAAGCGGCGGCCACGCCGACAACGCCATAGCGCGCCACGCAACCGCCGACATCGTAATGGCCGCGCGCGAGTTCAGCGCCTGCAGCAAGTCTCTGGCGCAGCTGCAGCACGACATCCGCTGCGAGTACCAGCGGCAGGATCCGGATCTGTCAATCGAATGCGTGCAGCTTGACTCGCTGCCGCGCGAGGTTTTCCCACCGGCTGCAACCAGCCGCGTACTGCAGTTATTGAACGCCTTGCCGCACGGAGTTGCGGTCATGTCGCCGTCGGCCGCGGGGTTGGTTCAGACATCCAGCAACCTGGCAGCTGTAGCCACCAATCAGCACGGTGTCGAAATTGTGTGCAGTCTTCGGGGTTCGGTGGCATCCGAGCTTGACGCGTTGGCCGCTAAGCACGCCTCGCTGGCGGCGCTTGCCGGCGCCCAAGTCCGTACCGATGCCGTCTACCCGGGGTGGGAGCCTGATTTCGAGTCTGAGTTGCTGGCGCGCGCGCGTGCAGCCGGCCGCGCGTGCTTCCAGAGTGAGCCGCGCGTAGAAGTGGTGCACGCCGGACTCGAGTGCGGCGTGATTGGCGCCAGGTACCCGCAGATGCAGATGATCTCGATCGGCCCCACCATCATCAACCCGCATTCGCCCCATGAGCGGCTGCATCTGCGCTCACTCGAGCGCACGTGGGAGTTTCTGACCGCAATACTGGCCACTTACTGTAGCGATTGCGCCAACTCGTGACGGTGGGCGGGATCTGCACCGGGGCGTGAGCAGGTGACCGCTGCAACGTGGGCGGCAAATGACATCGCTGCGGTTGCCTGCTCGGAAGTCAGCTGCGCGATTGCCGCGGGATTGAGCAGGTCGTGATCGTGCAGCCAGGTCAACAGACCGGCGTGAAACGAGTCTCCGGCGCCTACGGTGTCGGAGACCGTGACCGGTACCGCCGCGACCGAAATATCGAGGGTGCGTGAAATCGCGCGCGATCCGTGTTCTCCCATCGTGATAACCACCAGAGCTGTTCCGGCGTTGATGAGTCCGCGGGCGGCATCCTCCAGCGGTAGCGCCGGGTAGAGCCATTCGAGGTCGGCGTCGCTGGTCTTGACAATCGTCGAGCGTGACGCCAGCTCCACAAAGCGCTGCAGAAAGGCCGGGCGGTCCTCGATCAGATTGGATCGGATGTTGGGATCGAATGAAAGAACGCGTCTGCCGGTCTCACGCTTGACCAGATCGGCAATAGTGGTGGCACCGGGTTCCAGCAGCAGTGAGATTGACCCGAAGACCAGGCAGGAGACTGCATCCGGAAGCTCGGCCGGCACGTCTTGCGGCGCGAAGCTGCGATCGGCCGAATCGTTGGCGAAGAACGCGTATTCCGCCTCTCCCTTGTGGCTGCGCCTGACAAACGCCAGCGTGGTCGGTTGATTGCTGCGCGAGAGATAGTGCATCGATACCGAGTTCTTCTTGAGCCGCGCGGTAATCATCTCACCAAACATATCGTTGGAGATTCGGCCCAGGAAGCCGGCCGGCGCGCCAAGCCGTGCCGCCGAAATCGCTGTGTTGTAGGGACAGCCCCCGGGTGCCGGCATAAAACACTCGCTACCATCGCCGGAAGTGGCTGGTATGAAGTCAATCAGGGCCTCGCCGCAACACAAGATCATGTTGGCCTCCTCGTGCCATAATGATCAAAAATGCGCCAATGTACAAGATCAATCCGCGCTGCGGCGCGTTGGCCGTGAGGATTTTTTTAGATAAAATGGAGCCATTCAGTCTTGCGAAGTAATTATTGGTGTTCTATACTGGGGCGTGAAGAGGTAACGCATGAGTAAGACGGTGCTGGTTGTAGACGATTCCTCGGCGATCCGCCAAAGCGTGGCGTTTGTGCTCGACCAGGCGGGGTACTCCGTGGTCCAGGCCGAAGACGGAGTCGACGCTCTGTCCAAGCTCGATGGAACCGCGTTCCAGCTGGTGATCACCGATGTCAACATGCCCAATCTCGACGGAATCGGACTGACCGCAAGGATCCGCGAGAACCCTGATTACCAGTTTGTTCCGATAGTTGTTCTCACTACCGAGTCCCAGACTTCGAAAATGGACGAAGGCAAAGCAGCCGGCGCGACCGGCTGGATTGTGAAGCCGTTCGATGCCGACAAGCTGCTGGCGGTGGTCAAGAAGCTGATCGGCTGAAGCTGTGATACTCGGCCGATGCGTTTTGGTTTTACGCTACCGCTGCCGATATTCATATCAGGGTAGCGCGTTATGTCGACACAGCTTATCTACGCTCTGATTCTCGCCGTTCACCTGGTTACCCCAACTACCGCCGATTTCAGCGTAGAGGTGCTCGAGGCCGGTGCCATGATTGACATTGTTGAGGTGCAGCGGCGCAGCGGGATCTATCGCTACTACAGCAGTGAGACCGATCAGGTGCTCTTCCAAACCGAGCGCTCACGGCTGAACGGACAGTTCTTTCTGGTCTTCGACGCCGAAGACCGCGAGCCGCAGCTGGTGGATCTCAGCGAAGCCTTCGCTGAACTGGCAGAGCTTCCCGTTGCACGTGACCGCATCGATGTGCTAGAATGGCGCCTGCGTCGCGGCAGGGACGTGCTCTACCTGGAGATGCCGGATATTGCAACGGTTCTGGTTATCCATTCTGCGGGACCGCCGTACCGCTGGATCAGTGAGCCGCCTCCCGAGCCGTGGGCGCGGTAGCTTCCGGGAATGGATCATGCAGCCAAGAAGTATCATGTTCGTATGCCAGGGAAATATCTGTCGCAGTCCACTTGCTCAGGCGCTGTTCGAGCACCTGCTGCAGCGACGCGGCGTGACGGCGCGTTACAAAGTCGACTCAACCGGTGTCAGTTCGTATCACGTAGGAGAGAGTGCTGATCGCCGTATGCGCGAGACCGCAGCACGTCACGGAATCACGGTGAACCATAGAGCGCGAGCAGTCACGCAGCGTGACCTCGCGCAGTATGATCTGATCCTGGCAATGGATCGCGACAACTACGCAATTCTGCAGCGCAAGGCGCAGAACCAGCAGCAGCGTTCCAGGATTCGCATGTTTCGCGATTTTGATCCGGTTGCCAACGGTGCAATTGACGTCCCGGATCCGTGGTACGGAGGTATGAACGGCTTCCAGAACGTCTACGAGATTGTGGAGCGTACCTGCGAGGCGTTGCTCGATCAACTCGAAGGTGATTCCATCTCGTGATCAGAAATCAGCCTGACATAGAAAAAGCGTTGTCCGACTATTTTCAGCGGCCGCTGCGGGTGGTTTCGCGTCAGTCGGTTGGCGGCGGATCGATCAACCGTACTTCGATTCTGACCCTCGATGACCAGACTCGTGTCTTTGTCAAGGAAAACAGCGGATCACACGAGCGGCTGTTTGAAGCCGAAGCCGCAGGTCTCGAAGCGCTCAGTACTGCTGCAGGCCCTCGCGTGGCGCGGCCGCTGGCACTCTATCATTCTCCTTCTATCCAATACCTGGCACTGGAGTATATTCCAGGCGGCTCCAAGGCGCACGACTTCTGGCAGCAGTTCGGAAGCGCCACCGCCCAGCTGCATCGCAACCGCAGTCAGTCGCGCTACGGTTTTGATAGCGACAACCATATAGGCAGTACGCCGCAGATCAACACCTGGTGCGATAACTGGCTGCAGTTCTTTGCTGAGCACCGCCTGGGCTACCAGCTGCAGCTGGCCTGCAGTAAGCGACTACTGGACTCGGCGTCAGTTGCGGGGCTACACAAGATCATCCAACGGCTTGATCGCTACCTGATAGAACCCGAGTACCCTTCGCTGCTGCATGGTGATCTGTGGGGCGGGAACTACATGGTCGGTCCGGACGGCTACGCGGTCTTGATCGATCCGGCGGTCTATTTTGGTCATCGTGAAGCGGATCTCGCCATGACCGAGCTGTTCGGCGGGTTTTCGGCGCAGTTCTACCGTTCGTACGAGCAAACGTGGCCGTTGCAGCCCGGCTACCGTGACCGCGTTGAACTGTATAATCTGTATCACCTGCTGAACCATCTGAACCTGTTCGGCGGCGGATACGCCGGCTCGGTCCGTTCAATCATCAGGCGTTATGCAGCGTAGGGCCAGGCGGCTATGAAGAGCATTGCGGTTGTCAGTTCGCACGCTGCTCTGAACGAGATTATCGAGCGGGCGTGCGCCGAGTTCAATGGAGAATTCGAGGCCACCTTTCTGCAGCGGGCCGATCAAACCATTGAACACCTGAACTACGAGTTGCCGCAGCTGACGCTTGTCAACTGCTCCGATCCGGCCTTTTCCGCGGCCCAGGTTGTCGGTGCGATTCGCCAGGATCCGTGGCTGCACTCCGGCGGTTTGATCCTGGTTTATGACCAGCAGACTTCGTGCCTGCTGCCCGCGGCTCTGCGCAATCTCAATATTATCGCTACCATCGAGTACGGGCGGCTGGACTTCTACGTGCCGCGGCTGTTGCGCATCCTGAGTACCAACGACGCTATCCTCTACCAGAGAGATCTGCATCTGATGCTCGGTCTGAACCTTTCGGGCGCGTTTGCCCTCGATAACGATCCGTTTGACCTTACCACCTACGCCAACCTGATCACCAATTTTCTGTTCAATGCCAACCTGCTCGACGCTGAGCGCCGTGATGAGTTCCATCTGGCGCTGATGGAGCTGCTGATCAACGCGATCGAGCACGGCAACTGCCGCATCAGCTACGAAGAGAAATCGGCGCATCTGGCGGGCGGAGGTGATCCGATGGAACTGATCCGCCGTAAGAACGAGGACCCGGCCATCAACCGGCGCAAGGTTCACCTGAGCTACCGCATCCGCCCGTATGAATCGGAGTTCATCATTCGCGACGAGGGCGACGGCTTCGATTGGCGCTCGTATCACCTGCCGGTGGGAGAAGCCGGCCTGAAAGAGGCTCACGGACGCGGTATCTTCATGGCGATCCATTATCTCGGTTCGCTGGGCTATAACGACCAGGGCAATGAGGTGAGGTTTCGCATCGAGCACCGAAGCGCCGCGCGCGCGATGGTACCCGAGATGTTTGCTGATCAGGAGGAGCAGATCGTGGCTGACGGCGACGTTGTCTTTACCGAGGGTGAGAAATCGAGCCACCTCTACTACATCGTCGCGGGACAGTACGAGGTCAGCGTTCGAGGACAGCGCATATCCACTCTGACAGCGGCAGACATATTCGTGGGGGAGATGTCGTTCTTGCTCAACAATCGCCGCTCGGCCACCGTACGCGCTGTGGGGCCCGGCAGGCTGCTGCGGGTTTCCAAGCAGCAGTTCATCAACACGATCAAGCACAAGCCGTATTACGGCGTCTTTCTGGCGCGCCTGGTTGCGCAGCGCCTGGTGCGCAGCCATCCGGCGTAAGCGTGCTGCCTTCCGGGCCGGGTATCGCTATCGGCGCAGTGTTCGCACCAGCAGGGCAACCAGGAACCCCATCGATATCAGGCCGGCCAGCGCGTAGCCGGTCAACCCGATTACCGATACTGTCCGGAAAAGCGGGGGAACGTTTGCCTGGATGATCAGCGAAGAACTCACCAGCAGCGCGGCAAGCACAAATCCCAGTACCAGACGATAACTGACGGCATCGAGCGTCTGGCGTAGCGGTTCCAGACCCGAGACGCGAAACCCCATGCGGAGTTTACCGCTGCGCGCCAGCCGCAGTACTTCGCGTACATCCAGCGGCGCGTCGCGCAGGAAGCGGCCGTAATCGTGCAGCAGCTCGGATCCCTCCTCCAGCAGGTTTCCGGGTTTTAACCGGTTCAGGAACAGCTTGCGCGTAAACGGTCCGACGGCATCCATGAAATTGAACTCTGGATCGAGATTCATGCCGATGGCTTCGATCGAGAGCATCGCTTTGGTCATCAGCATCAGGCTGGATGGTATTTCGAGGTTGTGCCGGACTATGGTTTGCGTAAGCGACAGGAAGAAGCGGTTGATGTCGACGTCCCCGAGTGCGGTGTCAACGTACTCATCGATGAGGTCGGCAATGTCGTCCTCCAGCCGCTGGTGGTCAAGCCGTGCACCGTTCTGCCGCGTCAAGCCGAGTACCGCCTCGGTGACACGATTGGCATCGCGGCGGAACGCTCCCACAATGGCGTCGGTGAGGAACTGGCGCTGTGCCGGCCGGACTCTGCCCATGATCCCGAAGTCCAGGAAGCAGATTACCCCGCCCTCGAGAACCAGGATGTTCCCCGGATGCGGATCGGCGTGAAAGAAACCGTGCAGAAAGATCTGCTCGAGCACGAGGTCGGCACCGGCCTGGGCGATGCGCTTCTTGTCAAAGCGCGGATCGTTGCCGGCCTCGATGGTGGCCAGCTTGGTTCCTTCGATGTACTCCATGGTCAGAATCCGCTCGCTGGACCATTCGCTGAACGATCGCGGTACGCGGATTCCGGTATTGTTGCTGAACAGGGTGCGAAACCGATTCATGTTACTGCGTTCAACGCTGAAGTCGAGCTCGTTGGTGATCGAACGTTTGAACTCTTCTACCAGACCCTTTGGGTTGAAGTGGCGGCTGGCCGGGATGTAGCGCTCGGCAACCCGCGCAAGATAGCGCAGAATATCGAGGTCGGTCTCGATAGTGTAGCGAATGCCGGGCCGCTGCACCTTGACCGCAACCGGTTGACCGCTTGCCAGCTGCGCGCGGTGCACCTGAGCGATGGAGGCTGAAGCCTGCGGTTGAGGGTTGAACCGGCCGAACGCCTGTTCAAGCGGGCGGCCGAGCTCGGCCTCTACGGTTAGCCGCACTTCGTCAAAGGGAAACGGTTGCACGCTGTCCTGCAGTTTGGCCAGTTCGAGCAGCAATTCGGCGGGCAGCAGATCGCTGCGGTTACTCAGGAGCTGCCCCAGCTTGATGAAGGTGGGGCCCAGCTCCTCGAGTGACTGGCGCAGCAACACCCAACGGCGCGAGGCCGCGGGGGCCCCCTCGCTCCAGCCGGTCATCTGGCGGAGAACCGGGAATACCTTATCGAGTTTCAGCTTGCGTACCCAGTCCGCGAGACCGTAGGCCACCAGCGTGCGTGCAATCTCCTGTAACCGCAGAGGGTGGCGCAGGGTTCGTTGCAGGAATGATCTTTGGCGTATGATTGTCACAACGGGCTCCGGGAGGGCGTGGCTACCGCCGCGTTCAGGTTTCGGTTGGCTCTATCAGAGTCAGCAGCTGGACTCCGTCACTGTGGGCAACTGCACGCCAGCTTTCGCTGTCAATTTGAATAACCGCAACCGCTCCGGCTTTCAGCTTGTGGTGGTTGCCGGTGAGCAGATGTACCAGCGCTTCAACCGCCGGATTGTGTCCCACGATCATAACCCGATCCAGTGCATCGTCCAGACCTCGCAGGATATCGAGCCACGTCTCCTCGGTGGCATCATAGAGGTCGGGGTTGGCGTCAATCTCGCCAGCGTAGCCGCTTTGGGCGCCGAACACCTCGGAGGTCTGGACCGCGCGAACCGCGTCCGAGCATATGATGTGCTGCGGTACGAGGTTGCGCTCGGCCAGCCGGCGCGCAAAATTGCGCGCGTGGCGCTCTCCCACGGGAGTGATCTCGCGTACGAAATCTCCCAGATTCTCTTCGGCGGGCGCCGCACTGACGTGTCGGACCACCACTATCTGTTTCATTCGGTTTGTCCTCCGTCGCTGCCGTATGATTCCACCAGCTGCCGTGACAGACGCTCAACGCGCTCCAGATAGCCGGAGCGAACGCGCCGCGATGCGTAGCGGATATCCGAGAACACCTCGACGGCTACTGTTTCCAGACCGCAAAACGCGAACACTCGATCGCGCCAAATCATATCAAAAAGCGGCTGCACATGCGAGGCCTCGGAGTCAGAAGTTACCAACACCAGCGCGCGGCGGCCGGTCAGCAGCGGAACCGTGTGCTTGCGGCCGAATTCCGGTCCCTCCAGCTCGTACGCTACCCCGGGGCGCAGTACGCGATCGAGCCAGCCCTTGAGGATTGCCGGAGGTTGGCCCCACCAGTCCGGGTGCACCACAATCAGCGCCTGGCAGCGCTGCACGTCGTGGTAGTGCATCTGGATCTGCGGCTCGAGGCTGTAGCGGCGCAGGATTTCGGTAGCCGGAAGCACGGGGTCAAACTGATCACGGTACAGATCGTGTTCAATCAGTTCGTGGCCCTGCAACGAGGACCGCAGGCGATCCACAATCGCGTGGTTGAAGCTTTTGCGGCCGGGATGCGCGAATAACAGCAAAATACGCAATCTTGGATTCCTCTTTGGCGCGCTTTTTGGTACATTATACATGCACACTGCGTCTGTTTCGAGTTGCGTAAGCAACGTACTGAGCGGGCTTGTCAAACACGCTATAGTTTATTATTCTAGTAATGTTTTTGGGGGTTGCAATGTTGTCGAAAGGTGAGTGCCTCGATGCGCTGAAGAATGTGATCGATCCGGAAATCGGGTTGAACATCGTCGATGTTGGACTCATTTACCGTGTCGAACCGAAGCAAGACAGCATAGAGGTTGACTTCACGCTTACCTCGCCTGGTTGTCCACTGGCCGATACTATCATGGCGGATATTGTGCGCGAGCTGCAGCAGGCAACCGGTATTGAGAATATCATCCCGCAGCTGGTCTGGAACCCACCGTGGAGCATCGACTTCATGAGCGAAGAGGCGCGACTTGAGCTGGGGTACCCGATCTAGACGTACGAGTAGAGCTACGAGGGAGGAGAGACACAATGAACATCAAGATTAAGGACCTGTGCGCCTCGATCAACGGACAACCGATTCTCAAGGGTGTAGACCTGGAGCTGAACAGCGGCGAAGTGCACGCGCTGATGGGGCCTAATGGCTCGGGCAAGAGCACGTTGAGTAACGTTATCATAGGACACCCGTCCTTTGAGGTGACCGGCGGTGAGGTGCTGGTGGATGGAGAGAACATTCTCGAGATGGAGCCGCATGAGCGCGCGCGTCTGGGCCTCTTTCTGGCGTTTCAGTATCCCGTGGAGGTTCCGGGGGTCACCGTTGGACGCTTTCTCAAGCGCGCGGTAGATATCCGTGCCGGCGAAGGCAATACCAAGGGTTTCGTCAAGAAACTGCGCGAAATGATGGACTACATGGAGATCGATCAGCAGTTCATCAACCGCTATCTGAACGAAGGCTTCTCCGGCGGTGAAAAGAAGCGCATGGAGATCCTGCAGATGCTGATGCTGAAGCCGGACTTTGCTATTCTTGACGAGACCGATTCGGGTCTGGACATCGATGCCCTGCAGGTTGTTGCCAAGGGTGTGAACCGGTTGCGCGAAGGAGACTTTGGTGCTTTGGTAATCACGCACTATCAGCGCATTCTCAATCATATCCGCCCGGACTACGTCCACATTATGTATCAAGGTCGAATTGTTACCTCCGGCGGCAACGAGCTGGTAGATGCGCTCGAGGCCAATGGGTACGATTGGATTCGCCAACAGTACGGTATAGAGGAGGACAGCGATGTCAAACCAGTCACCAGCGATTGATCCGCAGACTGTTGAAATAGAGGACTACAAGTTCGGCTTTCACTACCCCGACTCGTCGGTTTTCAAGACGCGCAAAGGACTCGATTCCGATGTCGTGCGTGCAATATCTCACCACAAGAGCGAACCCGAATGGATGCTTGATTTCCGCCTGCGCTCGCACGAGACGTTCTTGAAGAAGCCGATGCCCAACTGGGGCGGCGATCTCTCGGACATAGACTTCGATGAGATCTACTACTACGCCAAGCCGTCGGAGAAACAGTGGAAGAGCTGGGAAGAGGTTCCTGAGAGCATCAAAGAGACCTTTGATCGCATCGGTATCCCCGAGGCCGAGCGCAAATTCCTGGCCGGAGTCGGCGCGCAGTACGACTCCGAGATGGTCTATCACAATCTGCAGGAGAGCCTCAGTGATCAGGGAGTGATTTTCAGCGATCCCGAGACCGGATTGCGCGATCATCCCGATATCTTCAAGAAGTATTTCGGAACGGTTATCCCCTATACGGACAACAAGTTTGCGGCGTTGAACAGCGCTGTCTGGTCCGGCGGCAGCTTTGTCTACGTTCCACCGGGGGTAAAAGTTGATATTCCGTTGCAGGCCTATTTTCGTATCAACTCGGAGAATTTCGGCCAGTTTGAGCGCACTCTGATCATCGCCGACGAGGGCAGCTTCGTGCACTACGTCGAAGGCTGCACCGCGCCAATCTACACCACCGATTCGCTGCACTCGGCGGTGGTTGAAATAATTGCGCTGCCGGGTTCACGCGTTCGCTACAGTACCGTGCAGAACTGGTCCGGTGACGTGTACAACCTGGTGACCAAGCGCGCGGTTGCGTATGAAAACGCCACGGTAGAATGGGTTGACGGCAACATCGGCAGCAAGCGTACCATGAAGTATCCGTCAATCTGGCTGATGGGCGAGGGTGCTCATGGCGAGGTGCTTTCGATTGCGTTTGCCGGCAAGAACCAGGAGCAGGATACCGGCGGCAAGGCGGTTCACGCTGCGGATAACACCAGCAGCGTCATTACTTCCAAGTCAATCAGTAAGGATGGCGGTATTGCCACCTACCGTGGACACATCAAGGTGGAGGAAGGCGTACGCAACGCGCGTTCGCACGTCGTGTGCGATGCCCTGATTCTGGATCCGGAGTCTGGAACCAATACCTATCCCTACATGGATATCCTTTCAGACGACGTCACCATTGAGCACGAGGCAAAGGTCAGCCGCATATCCGAGGAGCAGCTGTTCTACCTCATGAGCCGCGGCATGGATGAGGCAGAAGCGGCCATGATGATCGTCAACGGCTTCCTTGAACCGTTGGTAAAGCAGTTGCCGATGGAGTACGCGGTTGAGCTCAACCGCCTGATCGAGCTCGAGATGGAAGGTTCGGTCGGTTAACACGGCTGCGGCAAGGAGAGACAACATCAGATGAGTAGCACAGAAACCGCGGTCTTCAGCGGCACGCAACAGATAGAGCAGTATATCGAATCGCTGCGAGAACCGGACTGGATGCTGGCGATCCGCCGGCGCGCGCTGGCGGCGTTCAACAAGATGGAGTGGCCAACAACCGAGGACGAAGAGTGGCGCCGCTCGGACATCTCGTCGTACGACTTCGATTCCTATTCGTTCGACAAACCCGGGGATTCCGCTGCAGACGTGCTCAGTGCTGACGGCGAGCAGCGCGCGGGCGTGGCGTGCTTCAGTGATGGAAGCTGCAGCCAGGTAACGCTGGATGACAGCCTGGCGCGCCAGGGAGTTGTGTTCGGTTCGCTGTCTGCGCTGCTGGACAGCCGCAGCGGCAACAGTTCACACGAGCACGCCGCAGCGTTAACCGCAGTTCGCCGGCTGCTGGAGAAGCGTACCGCGGACTTCGAGAACCGATTGTTTGCCTGGCATTACGCAACCTGGAACCACGGCGTGGTACTCTACGTACCGCGCTTCGTGGAGATCAAGGCTCCCTTCGAGATCCAGTTTGAAACCAGCGCCGATGAGGCGCTGTCCGCGCCGCAGATCGTTGTGGTGATGGAGCAGGGGGCCAGGGCCACGCTGCTGCACTCGGCGCGCAGTGCCGATGAGGGTGAGGTGATACTCAATGAAGCGATCGACGTCGATGTTGCCGACGCTGCCTACTTCGAACTGTTCACGCACTACGATCTGAATATCGACTGCACAACGTTCAGCAACGGCCGCGCGGATGTCGCAAAGGACGCGGCCTTCCACAGCTTTGTATCGAGTTTCGGCAGTATGTTCACCAAGCTGCGCTTTGATGCCGAGCTCAACGGTACCGGTGGCGACATTGACCTCGACGGGCTCTACTTCGGTAACCAGGATCAACACATGGACCTGCGTACGGTCCAGAGTCACAACGCCTACAACGCCAACAGCCGTACCTTCTATAAGGGTGCTGTCAAGGATGAGGCGCATGTTATCTATCAGGGGCTGATCCGGGTGGCTCGCAACGCGTCGCAGACCGATGCCTACCTCACCAACAACACCTTGCTTCTCAACAACGGCGCGCGTGCAGACTCTATTCCAGGGCTCAATATCAATACCGATGACGTCAAGTGCAGTCACGGTTCAACTACCGGCAAGATAGATCCGCTGCAGCTGTTCTACCTTCAGTCGCGCGGGTTTCCCTACGACGCGGCCAGGATCATGCTGGTACAGGGCTTCCTCGAGCAGGTTCTGGTTCGAGCGCCACAGCCGGTACAGGATTGGCTGCGCGAGCTGGTTGAGCAACGCATACTGGCACAGTACGACAGCGACGAAGAGTAGCGGAGTCAGCAGCGTGGCAAAGTGGCACAAGGTAGTGGCGGTAGACGGTTTTGAGCGTTCGTATAAGTTTGCGTCTCGGCGCAAAGAGGTTGCAATATTCAAGCTCGAAGACGGCGTCTACGCGATCGACAACATCTGTTCGCACGAATTTTCGCAGCTGTCGGAAGGAATGGTGGTCAAGGGCGATGTCTACTGCCCCAAACACGGTTCTCGCTTTGACATCCGCAGCGGCGCGGTCAAGGATTTCCCCGCCACGCGCGGGGTCAAGACTTTTCCCGTCATGATAGAAGACGGCTACGTCTGGGTTAAGCTATAATAGCGCTATTGTGACACGCTCCGGGACCACCGTCATTCTCAGTCCATCCGAAGTCGGCCGGGCAGCAGAGATCCTGCGTTGCGGCGGCCTCGTTGTGTTCCCCACTGAAACCGTCTACGGGCTGGGCGCCAACGCCTTCGATGCCACAGCGTGTGCCGGGATCTTTGCCGCCAAGCAGCGGCCGGCCGACAATCCGTTGATCGTGCATCTGGCGGGCGTCTCGCAGCTGCCGCTGGTGGCGCGACAGGCGGTTCCGCTGGCGCGTGTGCTGCTGCAGCGTTTTGCTCCCGGCCCGTTCACCATCATTCTGCCGCGTTCTCAAGCGATACCCGATATTGTCACCGCCGGTCTTGACGGTGTTGCGCTGCGTATACCGTCCAATCAGGTGGCGCGTGCACTATTGGCACATTGCGAATTTCCGGTTGCCGCGCCAAGCGCCAACCGTTCGGGTCGGCCGAGCCCTACTGATTTCGAAGCGGCCTTTGCGCACATGAACGGCCGTGTCGACGCAATTGTGCGCGGCCCTGATTGCGAAATTGGCCTCGAGTCCACCATCGTGCGGCTGAACGGTTCTTACGTGGAAGTACTTCGGGAAGGAGCGGTGACGCGCGAGATGCTGAGCGAAGCGCTGCAGGGCCGTGCTACGCTGCTCGAGGCGCACCAGGGTACGGCGGTGGCGCCTGATCAACCGCCGCCGGCTCCCGGCACCCGCTACCGCCACTATCAGCCGCACGCGCGGCTGCTCGCCGTTGAAGCGGCCGAGGCGGCCACCGCGTTGCAACAGCACCGTGATGCCGGAACTGCATTTCTCGTGTTGCGCCGTGGGGAGCCTTACGGGTTGCCGCTGACCGACACCGCGGTATTTACCTTTGACTCTGTTGAGCACTACGCGCGTGAACTCTATCGCTGTCTGCGTGCCTGCGACCAACGGGGGTGCACTACCATTATTGCCGAGCTTCCGCCCAACGATGGTGTTGGTCGCGCACTGCGTGACCGGCTGCTGCGCGCCGCCGGCTGACTCGATGAATCCGCTATAGCTCTGTGCTGCGTAGCCGTTCGATCAGAATGAACGCCAACGCAGCGCGCTCGTTGCGCGACAGTTCCCGCTCCACGCCTGCCAGAGTATTCTGTATCCGGCGGGCGCTGGCTGAGTCACTCTGCGCGAGCTGAAGCGCGTTTTGCAGCTGTGCCTGGTTGATACAGTAGACCGATTCCCCACCGGTGAGATCAACCGGTTGCAAGCGGTTACTCATCGGTCACGAGGCGCACGAGAAACTCGATCCACAACCGCACGATCGAACCGCGCCGGGATTATGGAAACGGAACCCGGCCTTGACCAGATCGTCAGAGTAGTCGACGTGCACGCCTTCAAAGAAGTTCGCGCTCTGTGGGTCGCTCAGGATGCGCAGGTACTCGTCTTCGTAGAGAATCCGGTCTTCAGGTCCGATCTGAGTATCGATTGCGGCCTGGTAGAGCATCCCGGAGCAACCTCCGGCTTCTACCCAGACACGCAGAAAGTTATCACGACTGACGTTGAGCGCCTGGAGTTGCCGATGCGCTTTGTCACTCAGCACGATTGTCGGAGTCATGGCTCCTCCTGCAATTGATCTGTCCTTCACCATTGTAATCCTAACGGTAACAGTCAGCTATGTCAACGCGTCTGCAACGGATCGTCCGCCCGGGCCCCTGCAGTGCGCCGGCTGCCCAGGCAGCCTCAAACAGGCGTGGCTCGCAGCAGCGGATCGTCTGTGGTATCGAGCTGAGTAACTTTGACGGTTACAAAGCTGTTGCGCTGTTGCCCTTGAGGCTCAATTGCCAGCGGCAGGTAGTGTTGGCCGTAACCACGCGCGCAGCCGAGCTGTTCATCGATCTGCTCGATCAGCATCCGCTGACAGCGCCCGACAAAGCGAGCACGGTAGCGCTGCTTGCTCACAGTGCCAATCCGGCGCACCTGTTCAGAGCGCTCGCGTTTGATCGAATCTGCTATCTGATCGGGCATTCGATCGGCGCGCGTGCCGCTGCGCCGCGAGTAGCTGAAGGTATGAATGTGTCCGAACTGCAGCTCCCTGCAGAGCGCACAGGTTGCTGCAAAATCGGCCTCGGTTTCTCCGGGAAACCCGACGATCACATCGGTGGTGATATTGAAATCCGGTTGCCGCGCGCGGATGCGTCCGACCATCTGTGCGTACTGAGCCGCACTATACTGGCGCCGCATCTTCAGCAGCATGCGCTCACTGCCGCTTTGCAGGCAGAGGTGCAGATGGGGCGACATGCGCGGATGCTCGAGCAGCGCGAAGAACCGATCGTCGAGCGAGTCGGGCTCCATTGAGGAGATGCGCAGGCGGAAGTCAGCGTCAATCTCCAACAGCTGTTCGATCAGCAAACTGAAGCCGGTCTCAGCGTAGCGGTAACGGCTGATATTGACCCCGGTGACCACAATCTCCTTGTAGCCCCTGTCCAGCGAGCGGCGCACGTGATCGAGGATCTCCGAGGGCTCGCGGCTGACCGCACGCCCGCGCACGTAGGGGATGATGCAGAAGGTACAGTAGTTGTCGCAGCCTTCCTGGATCTTGACCATGCTGCGGGTGTGAAAAATCGGCTCGGGTACGCTGTAGCTGAAAAGGTCCGGTTGGAGCAGTTGCGGCTGAGGAATCTCACCGCGCAGATGCGCATCCACCAGGTCGACCACGTGTCGTTTGCGCGCGTTATCCACGGTAAGGGTTCCCGGCTGCTGTTGCAGCTCGCGTTTGTGGTTCTCGGCAAAGCATCCGGTTACTACCACCAGAGCGTCGCCTCGGCGTGCGGCTCGATGTATGCTATTGCGCGTCTTGCGGTCGGCCTTGTTGGTCACGGTGCAGCTGTTGACAACGTAGGCGTCGGCGTGTTCCTCGAACGGGACTACGGTATAGCCGGCGTGCTCAAACTCACTGGCCAGAGAGTCGGTTTCGAACTGGTTGAGGCGGCAGCCGAGCGTCTGAAACGCAATACGGCGACCGTCATTTGCGAGTTCCAGCGCCATCAGCGGCCGCCTGCAACCGCGGGTTGACGCGAGCTCATCAGCTCGCCGCTCAGCGACAGGCCGGCAGCATCGGTAACAGTCAGCTCAGCGTAGCTTCCAGGACGCACGCTGTGGTGAGCAAACCGCACAATGAGGCGGCCCTCGGTCCTGGCCGAGAGGTAGCCCGGATTGCGGTCAGGGCCGTGCACCAGCACTGTCTGCCGCGTGCCGATCAGGCCCTGATTATAGGCGCCCGACGTCTCATGCAGCACATCCGACAACAGATGCAGGCGGCGGCGTTTCTCTTCCTGGGGTATGTCATCGGCCCAGCGAGAGCTCGCGGCCCCCGGTCGCGGTGAATAGATTGCCACGTAGGCCATGTTGAAGCCGAACTCGCGCATCGCCGCTGCAGTGTTCTGAAACTGCTGTTCGGTCTCACCGCTGAAGCCGACAATGATGTCGGTGAACAGCGTTGCTTCGGGGATGGTAGTGCGGATCTTCTCTACCACGCGCCGGTACTGGCTGACGCGGTAGTTGCGGTTCATGCGGATCAGCAGCTTGTCATCGCCGGATTGCAGCGGCAGGTGTATCTGTTTTGCCAGACACGGATACTCGGCTATCACATCGATGACTTCGTCGGTCATATCGCGCGGGTGCGGTGAGGTAAAATAGAGCCAGAAGCGCCGCTCGAGCCGAGCTCCCAGACGCCCGATGGCGCGCAGCAGATCTGCAAAGCCTATCTCGTCGCTATGGCGATCCAGCCCGTACGAGTTGACGTTCTGCCCCAGCAGCGTGATCGAGCGGTAGCCGTGGCGCACCAGCCGTTCGATTTCGGCCAGAATCTCGTGCGATGGACGTGAAACTTCACGTCCGCGCGTGTAGGGGACCGCGCAGAAGGTGCAAAACTTGTCGCAACCGTTCTGAATCGGTACGTAGGCTTCAAACGCTGAGGAGTAGGTTGGGTTGATGTGCCAGTAGCCCTTGCGTGGGTCATCCAGGCTGGATGGGGGGATGGTATCCGGCTGCGATGCAAATGGTGTGACCACACCGTACTGGCGGATCATGTCGGGCAGTAGCGGAAGCTCGTTGATGCTGAACAGCAGGTCAAAGCGGCGCAGCAACTTGTCGCGGTCCGCCGGCAGGATGCAGCCGGAAGCAAACGTAAGCAGGGCGCGCCGGTTCTTCCACTGGTTCCACTTGTGTATTTTGGCGTAGACCTTGTCGATTGCCTTCTGACGCACCGAGCAGGCTACAATTCCAAGCAGATCGGCCTGGCTTTCTTCCTCGGTACGTTCGAATCCCATCGATTCGAGCACGGTCCGGATGCGCTCTGCGTCCGAGAGATTCATCTGGCAACCGAGTGGTATCAAACAGTAACGCATCTATGCCTCTTCAGAAGTAAACCTCGGCGAACAGCTGTTCAGCAGCCACGCCCTGGTCCTTGAGAATGTCAAACGCTTCATAAATCATATCGCAGTTGCCGCAAAGGTAACAGAGCGAGGCCGGATCAACCGGGTGGCGGCGCAGGTAGTCGGTTACCCGGCCACCGAAATCGCCGCCGTGCTGACGCGAGACACAGGCGGTGTAGCGCGCGCGCTGGTAGGCGTTCATCTCGTAGCGTTCGTTGCAGCGGCGAACGCCGTGCAGCAGCGTGTAATCGATATCGGGGTAGGCGCGCGTAAAACAGTGAAACGGCGAGATACCGGTGCCGCTGGCAACAAAGAGGAAGCGTCCTGCGGCTCGCCGGGTTTCAGAGATCGTAAAGAAGCCGAACGGACCATCTACCTGCAGCTTCTGTCCCGGCGCCAGTCGCCGAAGCCGCGGTGAAAGGTAGCCTCCGGGGACGTTCTTGACCAGGATCTCCAGATGATCATCATGCGGGCCGGAATAGATCGAGTATTCGCGCGCGTCGACCTCGCCGTCAAGGCCAACGGTGACGTACTGGCCGGGCTCAAACTGCAGCCCGTTGCGCTGCAGCCGTACCACAAAGCTGTCTGCGCCGAGGTCACGCACGGCCTGTACCGCGTGCGCCACACGTGGCAGCTGCGCTGCAATTGAGTTCATAGCGGTAGTATGAAGAAACTGATGAATTGAGTCAACAATTACGCCCCGAGCGGTTTCCTTTCGGGTTCCTATTCGCTATAGTGAAGCCAGGAATCAGACAGATGAGTGTTTCAGATAGCCCAACACAGCCGATACAACGCAAGCCCGAGTGGCTGCGTACCCATCTCAATACAACCGACAGCTTCCGCGATCTCAAGAGCCTGATGCGCTCCAAGCGGCTCAATACGGTCTGCGAAGAGGCAAGGTGCCCCAATATGCACGAATGCTGGGGCGACTATCGGACCGCTACGTTCATGATTCTCGGCGACACCTGCACCCGCCGCTGTCGCTTCTGCGCCGTCAAGACCGGTCTGCCCGGTGCCGTGGATTGGGGTGAACCCGAACGCGTGGCGGAGTCGGTGGCCCAGATGCAGTTGCGCCACGTGGTGATCACCATGGTTAACCGTGACGATCTCAAGGACGGCGGTGCCGCCGTGCTTGCGGCAACCGTGAGGGCAACCCATCGACTCGCTCCCGACTGCTCGGTTGAGGTGCTGTCATCGGACCTGATGGGAGACCGGCAGAGCATCCGCATCCTCAGTGAGAGCCGGCCGGAGATCATGAGCCACAACATCGAGACCTCGCGTCGCCTCACCAGGCAGGTACGCTCGCGATCAGATTACGACCGTTCGCTGGCGTTTCTACGCATCGCCAAAGAACTCGATCCCGAAACGGTAGTCAAGTCGAGCATGATGCTCGGCCTCGGCGAAACTCGTGACGAGGTTCTGCAGTCGATGGATGATCTGCTGGCAAACGGAGCTACGGTAATGAACCTCGGGCAGTACCTTCAGCCCTCAAAGACCCATATTCCGGTGCAGAAGTACTGGACGCCCGCGGAGTTTGCCGAGCTCAAACAGCGTGCGTTGGAGAAAGGCTTTGCGCATTGCGAATCCGCTCCGCTGGTACGCTCTTCCTACCACGCCGGTGAACAGTACGAAACCTATCGCAGGCGCATCCACCCGCTCTATGGCAGCGACAGTAGCGCACTTTCGGGCTGAATTCTGTTACCTTTGGCCGGCTGCGTTGTTCTATTGGGCGAAGAGTAGATGTCTTTTTCTGCCTCCATCGTTTTTCGGTGTAAGCTTCCGGAGGTTTCCACCTCCTTTCCTCTGGGAGCGCTTTTTTTCAGCCTCCTCCTCCGCGTCGGGAGGGGGCTTTTTTGTGCTTGCCGCCCAGCGGTTGAGCCCATACGCCACGGTGCTGAGCCCCCGATTGTTCCAGCGAGCTCTCGATCAGCCAGAGCGCCCGCGCACTGAAGCGTACCGGCTGCAGCTGCAACTCTTCGCCGGCACGCTGCAGGAACGTCTGCACGCTGTCAGCGGGATTGCGCGCGCCGCGCTTGACGTAGCCAACCGTTATATGGGCTCGAAACGGCCGCTGTTCAACGGCAAAACCGGCACGCCGCAGTTCGTCGCAGATGTCAGCGTGCAGTGCGGCCAGCTTCTGTTGAGCGTCATCAACACCAACCCACACCACGCGCGGTCTGCGGATTGACGGGAAACAGCCCGGTGGGGCCAGCGCCAGGTCAAACGGCGCGCAGCGTTCAGTGCACAATGCTACCGCGCTCTGGATAGCGGCAATGCGGTTGACCGGCGTGTCACCCAGAAAAACCAGCGTGATGTGAAGATTCTGCTGCGCGATGAGGCGAATCGGGAGGGGTCCGCGTTTGTGCGGCGATGCGGCACGCTCCTCCTTCTGTGCCGTGTGGTCCGCCGCAGAAGCTGCCTCCAGCGCCGCGCGCGTGGCCGCGGCAATCTGTTGACACACTTCGGCCGGCGGATTGACCGCCAGGAATAGCCGTTTGCGCTCCATCGGTGCTATAGTAGCGTGCTATGTCTGATCGCGTCAAAGAGCTCGAACGCTTGATCCGCTACCACCAGGATCGCTACTACAACGATCAGCCGGAGATCTCCGATGCCGAATTCGACGCCCTGTGGGACGAGCTAAGGCAGCGTGCGCCCGGCAGTCCGGTCTTTGATTCGGTGGGTGCAGACAGCTCAGACCGCTTTGCCAAGCGCGCACATCTGATGCCGATGAACAGCCAGGACAAGGCCGCAGATGCCGAGGCGTTTCTCAAGTGGGCCGCCAGAGTCGAGCATCCGCTCTACGTTGCCCAGTACAAAATGGACGGGGCCAGCATCGAACTGCAGTATCAGGACGGCAGCTTCTGCTACGGCGTCACCCGCGGTGACGGGCGCATCGGGGACGACATCACCGTCAACGTCACTCGGATGCAGGGAGTACCACCGCAGATTGCCGCGGACTTCAGCGGCGGTATCCGTGGCGAGGTGATGATGTCGCGCAGCGTACACCGCCGCCACTACCGTGACAAAGCAAATTGCCGCAACGCAGCCAACGGCGTTATGAAGCGCAAGGATGGCGTGGGCGCGGAGCTGCTGCAGGTCATCTGCTACGACGCCGTGCACCAGCACGATGACCTCTACTTCGAAGATGAGCTCGGCAAGCTGCAGTGGCTGGCAGAGCAGGGGCTGCACGTTGTTGAATACCGCCGCTGCGCCAGTGTCAACGATGTAATCGCGTTCCGCGAAGAGGTTGCACAGCAGCGTGACACACTCGATTTTGATATCGACGGCCTGGTAGTCAAAGGCGTGGAGATCGATCCCGATGACATGCGCCGTACGCGGCCACAGAAGCAGATTGCGTTCAAATTTGCGCTCGAAGAGCAGACCACGGTTGTGCGCGAGGTGTTCTGGAGCGAATCAGGACACCTCTACACTCCCATAGCGCTGACCGACCCGGTGCGTCTCGCAGGCACCACCGTGAAACGGGCAAATCTGGCTAACCCGCGTCTGATTCGAGAGATGGATCTGAGGATCGGCTCCACAGTACGGATTACCAAGCGTGGCGAGATTATCCCCAAGATTGAAGCGTTGCTGGAGAACCCGCCGGACGCACAGCAGATCGTTGTTCCCGCCACCTGCGCCACCTGCGGCAGCGCGCTGGTGGATGAGGGCACACGGCTCTACTGTCCTAACATGCAGTGCCCCAAACGCGAGATCCACCGATTGAAGAAATGGATCGAGGTTCTCGATATCAAGGATTTCGGTCCGGTGCTGATTCAGAAGCTGTTCGAAGCCGGGCGCGTGCAACGCATTGCCGACCTGTACACGCTGCGTGAACAGGATATCGTGGAGCTGGAGCGCATGGGTCAGGGGATCGCCAGACGCGCGCTGCGTAATCTGTTTGCCGTGGAAACAGTGCCGCTGGCGCGCTTTGTTGCCGGGTTCAATATCGAAGGGATCGGCGAGTTGATTGTCGATAAGGCGGTCAGCTCCGGATACGACACCCTGGAGGCGCTGCGCGACGCCGATCCGGCGCAGCTGGCGGCTGATAGCGACGGTATCGGTGAGCCAACCGCGGCAACGCTGATTGAGGGAGTGCGGCTGCTCTTTGACCAGATGCAGCAGGTCTTGCAGACCGGGAAGATCTCCATCGGGCGCAGTCTGGAGTCACGTGCGCTGGTGGGGCAGAGCTTCTGTTTCACCGGTGCACTGAAATCGATGAAGCGCAGCGAGGCCGAGGAGCTTGTCAGAAAGCACGGCGCTACGGCCAGGGGAAGCGTCACCGAAAACCTGAGTTGGCTGGTTACCAACGACCCGGATGCTAACTCCAGCAAATTGCAGAAGGCGCGCACGCTGGGGGTCAACATCATTTCCGAAGAGCAGTTTCTGCAGATGCTGCAACAAAGCGCGCAGAGCTGAACGCGCGGCAGCTGCCGCATGGCTGCAGCGCCCGATCGCCCGATCTGTTTGCAGATTGATCAGAGGTATACTATGATAAGGTCCGAATGGATAATGGAAAAAAGTTGGCGTCTTCCCTGACGGATTCTGATAGCCGCGAATACCAACTCCGCAAAGAAATTGAGGAGTACTACCTTCCAAAGCAACTCGTTGATGCGATTCTCGAGATCGGCGGGATACCCAAGACTTCGGTAGTTACTACGATGGGTATCGCGTTTATGGATATCGCCGACTACACCTTCCTGTCAAAGTTTCTCAGTCCGCAGGAGAATCAGGAGGTTCTCAACGGGCTCTATACCGCCTTCAATTCGGTTCTCAAGCGCCACGGGGGGTACCTCAACAAGATCGAAGGCGACAGCCTGATGTTCCACTACGGCGGAATCATCGACCCGCGCGTCAAGGGGATGAACGACGAGGAAATCTCACGCTACATCTCGCGCGAGCTGTTCTATACTTGCGTCGAAATGCAGCGCGTCTGTACGCTGTTCAACCAGGCCAATGACCGCTTTCTCGCCGAGGCAGCCAACCCGCAGACCCGCGACCTGCTCAAACGCGCGTTTGACATCATCGCCGCACTGCGCACAAACATTGAAGTTTCCTCGGCGTTCAACGCGCTGTTTCAGATTCGCATCCGCATCGGGGCCAATATTGGCGATGTTACTATCGGCAATTTTGGCCCCGACGGCGCCAAGCAGTGGGACATCGTAGGCCTGCCGGTTATCGAGGCGAAACGGATGGAGTCCACCGCACCGGTTGGAGGTCTGCGGATTTCCGAGCGCTTCTACCGCGTGCTCGAGGAGTCCGGTGTTGCCGACGCCTACTACAACCGGTTTCGCAAAGAGGCGCAGGCTCTGTTCGGCTACTACCGCGACATAACCAGGGAAGAACTTTTCCGCTTCAGCAACGTGGAACTCAGGGACAAGAAGGACGCCGAGTTTCGCACCTACAGTATCGAGGTCAATCCGGGCCTGCCCGAAACCGTGCGTGATCAGGTGGGGCTGCTGATGGAGAAGGGCGAGGGTGGAGCCGAACGCATCATCGGCATACTGCAGTACTACCGGGGTAACCGCTACGTGATCAACGCCATTGAAGACATCCTGCGCAAGAAGAACGTGACTCTGCGCAAGGCGTTCATGTTTCGCACCATGCACCCGCGCAAGTACGACGCACTGCTGCGCCGCTTCTCCGGTGATGCGGTGCGCGTGGGCACCTTTATTGATCAGGAGTACACGCTGTTTGAGCTCTTCCGTAACCTCGGACGCTACCAGGACACCGTCAAGCACACCGCCGACAAAGAGAATCCGTTCAGCGAGTTTGAAAGCTACGATCGCCACATGGAGCAGTACATCGAGGCGCTCAATGCGGCGTTTGAGTCGCGCAAGCAGTGGATGACCCAGAAAGCCTACTTCTACGAAGTGGTGTTTCCACTGGTCTTCGCCAGTATTCGGAGCAGCATCCTGGAGTTTCAGGCGCGCATGGCAACGCTTGAGCCGGTTTGATGCAACAGCCGAGGCAGCGGCTGCCAGGCGCGGGGCCGCGGATCGGACTGCTCCAGCAAGAACGCTGCCAGCCGTTTGGCAGCCGCAATTGCACCGATGATGTTGGGTGCAAACGGGCCCAGTTCCAATTCGGCCAGCGTTCCGCTGACAAACAGCCGCGGGTGCCAGCGCAGGAACGAATCCGGCAGCGGAAACCCGTCTTCGGCTCGAGGCAACGCGTACCGCGCAGCCAGCTCAGCAACAAGTCTGCCGCCCGGTACCCCCGGGTTGAATCCGGTTGCAACAACTACGCGGTCGGATTCGATGCTGTCGCCGCCGGCAAGCTTCAGGCGCAGTCTGCCACCGCTGATTGCCGCTGACTGCACCCTGTCTTCGAGTACCCGGATTGCCTTTTGGCTGCGCTGAGCTGCCAGCTGCTGCGCCACGTCCTCGGGAATTGAGCCGGGTGCACGCGCAGTTTCAATCATTGCGCGGCGGACAGTGTAGTCCGATTGCGCCAGGAAGTCCCTGGCGCAGCGCGGGCCGATGAAGCACGGATCGCTGTCGAAGCGGCGTACACGGATCGGATACTGGCTGATAACCGTCACCGGTCTGCCGGATTGTGCGCTGGTTGCCAGAGCCAGTTGTATTGCACTGGCCCCGGCGCCGATTATGACCGGGCGCTGCGCGCAGGACAGCTTCTGTGGATGGAATGACGGCGAGAAAACGTGATCGATAACGTCACGGTGCAAGTCTGTTAGGCGCGACCACGCCGGGTAGCAAAGCTCTGTACTTCGACCCAGCGCCAGCAGCGCGTAGCGCGCGCGCACCCGTTGGCGCGCAAAGCTTACATCAACGCAGTCATCGTGCAGCACAATTCTGCCGACGGTGCCGCGGCGCCGCCAACGCCGCAGGTTGTTGTTGTGAATTACCGCTGCAGCGTGGGCATCAAAGAGCTCCAGCTGCGGCCGGGCGTATGGCGGTACATACGCCTGCTGATGATCCCAACCATGCTGAGCTGCCCAGTTGCGCAGCGAGTGGAAGTCGAGATCGAGGTTGTGGCTGCTGGGAGAACGGAGGTAGCGCATGCCGCAGGCACGGGTGTGTTGGCGCCAGACCGCCAGCGGCTGCTCAAACGGATCGATTACTACCAGATCGCTGATACCCATGCCTGTGCTGAGCGCGTGCGACAGGTAGGTTCCCTGGACTCCCCCGCCGACAATCACAAAATCGTGCATGTGGCGATTTTAGCCGATAGCAGCTGCAGGCTCAACACGCCCGGCTTTGTTGCAAATTCAGAGTCGTTGCCGTATAACAGAACCATGGATACAGACGTAGTAGTTGTAGGTAGCGGTCATAATGGACTGGTCTGCGCGGCCTACCTCGCCAAGTGGGGTTACCGGGTTACGGTACTCGAGCGCCGCGATACAATCGGGGGCGCTGTCTGTACCGAGGAGATGTTCGGCGGCTACCAGATGGACGTTGGCGGATCGCTGCATTTCATGATCCATCACACACCTATTGTGGCCGATCTCGAACTCGAGCGTTACGGCCTTGAGTATATTCCGCTGGATCCGTTTATGTCGGCACCCGCGGAAGACGGGAGCTGTATTCAATTCTACCAGGATCTTGACCAGACCTGCCAGAGTATTGCCAGTGTCAGCCAGCACGACGCCGACGCCTACCGTACCTTTGTCCGCCGCTGGCAGCCACTGAATGAAGCGGTGTTCGAGTTCTTTCTCAGGAAGCCTACCACCGCAAACCTCGGACGTACACTGTTTCTCAAGAAGTTTCACAGTCGGTCTTTCCCGCGAACCGACCTGATCCGAACTCTTTTCCAGAGTTACGGCAGGTTTGTCAATGACAGCTTCCAGAGTGAGCAGCTGCGCTCGGCGCTGGTATGGTGGGGAGCACAGAGCGGCCCGCCGCCTATTGATGCGATGTCTGCCGAGTTTGTCGGCTGGCACTCCATTATTCACAAGCGCGGCCCGGCGCGGCCCAGGGGCGGTTCGGGCATGCTCACCCAGGCGCTGGCGCGTTGCATAGAGGCACACGGCGGACAGGTGCTTGCCGGACAGGAAGTCAAACGCATCCTGGTTGAGAACGGACGCGCCTGCGGAGCGGAGACCGTCCACGGCGCCAGAGTCACAGCGCGCGCGGTGGTGGCAAACGCTCACCTGTGGGTAACCTACCTGCAGTTGCTGCAGGATTGGACGCCTCCGGCATTGCGCGCACGAATCGAGAAAGTCAACGTGGGCAACGGGTTCGGCATGGTGCTGCGCTGCGCCATGGATGCACTGCCGCAGTACCAGGTTGCCGCGGACCGGATTCACAACGGACTGCAACTGCTGTGTCCGTCGGTACAGTACCTGCACGATGCGTACGCTGACTATCTGAAAAAGCTGCCGTCCGAGAATCCGGCGGCCATTGGCATGACGTTCAGTGCCGTTGACCCTAGCCTGGCACCACCGGACAAACACACCCTGTTTGTCTGGGGCCAGTATTATCCGTATCATCTGCGCCAGGGCCGCTCCTGGCCGGAGATCGAGCGCAACGAAGTCGAACGCCTGCTGGGTGTAGTCGAGCACTACGCACCGGGAACCCGCAAAGCGGTGCGCGACATATACGCCCAGACGCCTGCGGTTATTGCCGAGAAGCACAACATGCCCAACGCCAATGTGATGCACGTGGAAATGGTCACCGACCAGATGTTTGTGTTGCGACCGCTGCCGGAGCTCGCAGGTTACGAATCGCCGCTTGCGGGGCTGTTCATGGCAAATGCAGGCATGCATCCGGGTGGAGGGATTTTTGGTGCCGCCGGCTACAACTGTAGCCGTGTGGTGCGCAGCAGAGTCAAACGGAGTTGAGAAGGAGGACATGGTGGAGCAATCGTATCTGGATAACCTGGTGGGAGTATTTGGCCACCCGGTTGCCGAGAACCCGACCTGCGTGATGCAGGATGCAGCGTTTCAGCACCTCGGTATCCGCTGGAAGTACCTGACTATAGAGGTACTGCCCGAGGATCTGGGCAAGGCGATCACGGGTATGCGCGCCATGAATATGCGTGGTATCAATCTGACTATTCCGCACAAGGTGGCGGTAATCGAGCACCTCGATGAAGTAGCCCCCGATGCAGCTATTATGGGTGCCGTCAACACCGTCCGCCGCGACGGCGCCAGGCTCATTGGAGAAAACACCGACGGCAAGGGGTTTCTGCGCTCGCTGACCGAGGATGCCGGGCTAGATCCAGCCGGCAAGAAGGTAATGGTGCTTGGTGCCGGTGGTGCGTCACGCGCAATCTGCGTTGAGCTGGCAAACGCCGGAGTACAGCGCATCGACCTGGTCAACCGCTCTGCCGGGCGCGCCGATGCACTGCTGGAGCTGCTGCGCCGCAATACGGAAGTCGACGTGCGATTTCACAAATGGGATTCCACTGTTGGAGTGCCCGGCGATGCCGATATCCTGGTGAACGCTACCAGTATCGGCCTGTTCCCCGAGGTAACCGCGCTGCCGGATGTCGATATGCAGACTATCCGTGAAGGCCTGGTGGTCTGTGACGTGATTCCCAATCCTCCGCAAACGTCCTTTCTGCAGCGGGCCGGCGAGCGTGGCGCGGTCACACTCGACGGGCTCGGGATGCTCGTCTATCAGGGCGCAATCGGCTTCAAGATGTGGACCGGACTTGATGCTCCGGTGGATGTCATGCGTCAGGCGCTGCAGAACGTATTCGGCTGAGCGGCAAAACGCAGCCGGCGGGGATGCGCAGCGGATTCAGCGTTGCTTGCGGACGTTTCTCTCAAACTCCTGCCAGGCGCTCTCCTGCTGTTTCTTGGAGTAACGGCGGTTAACGGTTTCCGGCTGTTTTTTTCTGTCGCGTGGGCCTATACCACCCCAGCGCGGATCGCTGCTGTCGCCGGGTTTTCGTGAGCCGCCACTGCTGCCGACCGAGAGTCTGGCGGCCGAAGCGCTTGCCTGATCTGCCGGCTCGGAGACGCCACGCTCCAGCTGATCCAGTGCGTCCTCAATTCGGCTGCGCCCGCCACCGCGTCCGGGTCTGTTCGCCTGTGCACTTACTTCAGAGAAGCGCTGCCGCATGAGATCCAGACGGCCGGAGAGTCGCAATATGAACTGTCTCAAAACGCCGAGCCTGGCGTAGGCAACTTCAAAGATCGCCGTCAGATCGAGCGCCAGCAGGTGACTGTACGGCCGTGGCGTCACACCTCCGTGTTCAAACAGCACCTCCAGGCTGCGCTTGATTTCTCGCGGGTCGGTGATGTGCAATCGTGTCCGGCAGGTATGGACTACCGCTTCTGCTACCAGTTCCGGCTGCTGGAGCAACTCTGTCACCAGCGGGTCACGTGCCGCCACTCGCTGTGCGATATCGGCTTCCCAGTTGTCAAACGAGTAGAAGAAAATGTAGTGGTCCCGGTCAGAGGACTGCAGCAGCAACTGCATCTCGCGGACATACTCTTTGCGGATCAGGTCGGCCAGATGGCTGAGCCGCTGCAGCAGTACCAGGTAGACGTGATCACGGTGCAGCGCGGTCTCGGTAAGCGTGACAACTCGCGGCAGGTGCCGCCCGGCAGGCGGTTCGGTCAAACGCTTCCAAAGCAGCTGGCGCAACTGGCGGGTTTCCGCGTCAGCTCCCTGCGCGCGCTGCTGGATCAGAGCCTTGAGGTCCTGCGGCGTGAGGACACGGCCGTCGACCTTTTGAGCCAGGGCTTCGATCTCGCCGGTCAGCTCGGCTTTCTGTTGATCGCTGAGCTGCTGGCGCCGCTTCTGTTCGATGCGCGCCCGGATGTAGCTCTGCATCACTGTTGCCGCGTCAAACAGATCCTCGGCCAGAGTGATCGAACTCTGTTCCAGTTCGGTGCGGTGTTCCAGCAGGGCGTCGACTACCGCTCGCCACGCGCTTGCGTCCGAAGAGTCTATTCGGCGTTTCACATCGTTGAGATTGGTCTTGTTGAACCTGGCTATCAGGCTGACCAGGTTGGTGTTATCGAGGCAACTGCGCAGCTTGCGCAAAACCGCCGGGATTACCAGAGCAGCGCCGGTTGAAGCTATCAGCAGTTCATCGGTATGCGGCAGCTCGAGTACGGCAACGTAGTATTCGGTTGAATCTGGCTCTACGGTCAGGCTGGAGAATGCATCGATCGAGACGGGCCGGCACACCGTCTGCGGCGGCTCAGACTGGTATTCAGCAAGCACGCGCCGATTGGGAAGCTGCCGGCTGGGCTCCGCGAGCACCTGCTGCCACTGCTCTTCTACCAGTTTGGTATAGAACAGTGCCGATCCTTCGGCGGTAAGCAGCAGCGCCCGCGGTTGAGTAGTGCCGCCCTGCGCGGTTGTCAGCACAAGGCCGGTGTGTCCGTGCTGCAGCTTGTACATCAGTGAGGACAGTGCAAGCGGTAGCCGGGGGTCTTCGCGCTCGGCACGGGCCAGCGCCTTGGCGTAGGGGATTTCGGGCTCCCACATTGCACACAGCAGATGGAACAGTCTCCGCTCGTCGTGCGAGAAGCCGCCGATCTGCGACAGAATCTGGTCACGATCCTTAGTGGTGCCGCTGATGTAGGCTGGAGTGGGGTAGTCTGGCCTGCGACTGCTGGTCCTCATGGTAGTGGTTCCCTGCAGAGTATAGTACATCTGCGGCGGTTTGCCACGCTTCAGTGTGCGCGTTGTCTCATGATGGCCCGTACCAGTGCGCGCGGCAGCAGTGCGAAGGCTTGCGCCAGAATCCGGTTGCCTAGCCCCGGAATGCAGACCGGCCGTTTACGGTCCAGTGCCCGCAGCGAGGCGCGCACAACATCCTCGGGCTTCATCCAGGGCAACAGGTGCGAAGCCGGCTGCCGCGTTTGAAACGCCGGATCGTAGCGATGGAAGTCGGTACGCGTGAACCCGGGCAGAAGCGTCTGAACAGTGATGCCCAGCGGCTTGAGTCCGACTGCCAGTGATTCACTGAAGCTGTTGAGGTAGCTCTTGGTGGCAACGTAGTTTTCGCTGCCGGGTACCGGAAGCCGCGAGGCCAGCGAGCTCACCACCACCAGGGCGCCGCAGCGGCGCTGCACCATCGCCGGAATAACGCGGTGGAACAGTTCCACAACCGAGATCACGTGGACTGCTATCATGTTGCGGGCGCTCTGCAGCGGCCCGCCGACAAAGGGCTCGGCATAACCAAAACCGGCGTTGGCCACTACTACATCGATCCGCCCACACTGCATCACTCGATCGAGAAACGTGCTGCGCGCCGCTGCATCGGCCAGGTCAACAACCCACGGCTCAACCGGCATCCCGGTTTCGGCTGCGATGGCCCGGGAGGCTGCTTCCAGCTCCTTGCGGCGGCGGCCGGTCATGAGTACCGCATAGCCGCGGCGCGCCAGCGCCAGCGCATAGTGACGTCCGATGCCGCTGGTAGCGCCGGTCACAACCGCCCAGCCGGGCTGCGTCGACGGTTGCAGCGACTGACGTTCGGGTGACTGGTGTGATTTCCGGGCAGACTGGCGCTTTTTTGGTGTTACTTTCTTCACGGTTGGTTGTTTAGTGGGTAGAGACCTTCATTTGGCTTTGCAGCGGATGTCCGATCGGCTTCCAGGGGTTTCCTAACCTCCTTTACCCTGGAAGCCATTTTTTTGTGCCCCGCCAGGAGCGTCAAGCCAGTAGCATTCAGCGCAACGCCACCTCGTAATACTCGAGCGCACGCGGTAATGCGCGTTCGAGGTCGCGAATGCGCCGTGAATCCGCCGGATGGGTGCTCACCAGTTCGGGCGGGGCGGGGCCGCCGCGCGCATCAGCCATGCGCTGCCAGAAATCCACCGCTTCGCGCGGATCGTAGCCGGCCATCGCCATGAAGATCAGGCCGAGTTCGTCGGCTTCGCTCTCGTGCAGCCGGCTGTACGGCAACAGCACACCTACCTGTGTTCCCAGCCCGTACGCCGCCAGCCACAGGTTGCGGGTTTCTTCGGGACGGTCACGCATCGCGGCAGACAGTGCGGCACCACCAAACTGGGACATCAGAGCCTGGCTCATGCGCTCGTTGCCGTGTTCGGCCACAGCGTGTGCTACCTCGTGGCCCATGACCACCGCCAGACCGGCTTCGGTGGAGGTTACCGGCAGAATCCCGCTGTAGACCACAACCTTGCCTCCGGGCATGCACCAGGCGTTGACCGCCTCATCATCTACCAGGCGAAACTCCCAGTTGTAGCCGCGCAAGTCCTCTTCGCGTCCAATCTCACGCATGTAGAGCTGTACCGCGTCGGCAATTCGGCTGCCGACGCGCTCAACCATGCGTGCTTCAGAAGTACCGCTTATCACCGGGTTCTCACTGAGAAATTGATCGTACTGCGAAAAACTCATTGCCAGCAGTTCCGAGCGCGGGATCAGCCGCAGCTGCCGCCGTTCGGTAACCGGAACCGTTGCACACGCAATCACTACGGTTGCCACCGCCAACACCAACAGTTCTCTACGCATCCACTTCTTCACCGCTGTAATCTCCCCCTGTCCTGCTGATGCCGATTATACCACACGCAGCACCGCGCCGCCAAAGGTAAACCCCCCGCCGAATGCGGACAGCCCCAGGTGCCTGCCGCTCCAATCCTGGCTGAAGATGGTCTCGAGGCACAGCGGGATTGTGCTGGACGAGGTGTTGCCGTTGTCACGGATGTTACTGAAGATCTTCTCTCTTGGTGCCCTGACGCGTTGCCGAACCGCGTTGATGATGCGCTGATTGGCCTGGTGCGGCACGATCATATCGAGGTTGTCAACCGCAATGCCGGCCACGGCGCAGGCGCGCTCGAGGCTCTCGATCATCCCGCGCACGGCTTCCACAAATACCTTGGGCCCGTCCATGTAGATGAACTCGGCAGGGTTGGCCGGCACGCGCAGGATGCTGCCGTCTTCTCCATTTGCGCCCAGGACCGGTCGAAACAGCCGTGCCCGCATCGGAACGCTGCCGTCCAATACGCTGACGGCCCCCACCAGAGTGGCGGTAGCGGCGTCGCCGAATATCGGCGCGGTCTGCGGATCAGCGCTGTCGGTACGCGGCGAGAGTGCCTCGGTGGTCACCACCAGCACCAGCGCGTCGGGTTCGTTGCAGATGATGTCGTAGGCATTCTGCAGCGCGTATATGTAGCCCGAGCAGGCCGCGTTCACGTCGTAGGCTGCCGAGAGGAAGCCCGTGCGCGCTCCCTTGAGCCGGTGCTGAATCAACGTGGCGCTGGCCGGCGTGTTCATGATCGGCGTCTCGGTGGCGCAGATAATCGTGCCGATCCGGTCAAAATCAACCCCCGTCCTGGCCAGCAGGCGCTCGGCCGCTTTGGCGCCAATATCAATTGGTGACTCGCCGTCGGCAAGCCACGGCCGCGACTCGATACCGGTACGCTTGAAGATGTCTTCGGCGGCCCACTCGGGGCACATCTGCGAAATTTCGCGGTTGGAAACGATCCGCGACCCCTTTACGCCGCATACGCCGAAGACGCCGACCTCGACGTTCCGTTGTCTGCCCGGGATATCAACTGCAGCCGAACGCGCAGCCGCGCTGGCGGGCGCTGCCTCACCTCCGGTGGCAAAACGCCCGTTGCCGGCAACGTTTGAGCCGATCTCTATACCGCTGATGATCGGTTGGCCCGGGTTTTCGCGCGTAATCTGCTTCAGCGCCTGGCTGTCGTCCTGGTCAGAGGTCTTCACCTGAACGATGTGGGTCCCCACTTTGACCAGTTCTCCCTCGCCGACCAGTAACTCGCTTACCTCGCCGGACACCGGCGAGCGAAGCTCAACGGCGGCCTTATCGGCCTCGAGCTCGGCCAGCAGCGTGCCGGATTCGATCCTGTCGCCGGGTTTGATCTTCCATTCGACCACCGTGATTGACTCATCGGACGGACTCGACCCGATGGCCTCGACCAGATAGCTGTTCTTGAGCGCCGAGGCGGGAAGCTCCCAGTTGAGTTCGCCACCCAGCAGGCAAACTGCACTTTCCAGGGTGCGCTTGTAGGTTGGCAGGACCTCGAGCTGGTTAGGGAAATTGAACGGCACGTAGGTATCGGGGCGTGTCACGCGGCGTGACTCGATCTTGCGCGTGGCTCGCTCGCTGACCGAGGCGATGACCTCGGCGCCAAAGCCTGCCGTGTTGTTGTCCTCGTGGACCACCACCAGACGGCCGCTGCGTTCAGCGGATTCCAGCACGGTTTCAATATCCCACGGCACGATTGAACGCAGATCGATGACGTCGGCCTCTACCCCGAATTCGGCCAGAGCAGCGCCGGCTTTGGCGCACAGCCCCACGGTATTGCCCCATCCTACCAGGGTGATGTCGGCACCGCGGCGCACAAAGCGCGCGCTGCCGATTGGCACAATATGACGTTCGATGTCGTCGCTGGTGGCGTTCTCGCGGTCGTTGAGACAGCTCTTGGGGTAGAAGAACAGCGTCGGACGGCCGGACTCGAAGGCAGCGTTGAGCAGACCGGCTGCATCACCGGCGGTTGACGGCATGAAGACGTCAACACCGGGAGTATGCGCGGCAAGCGCCTCGAGGCTCGAGGCGTGGAACGGTCCCAGGCCGGGCTTATAGCCGCCACAGGTGATCATTACAATTACCGGCGCCTGCCAGCCGCCGTCGGTACGCCAGTACATGCTGCCGAGCTCGGCAAAGATCTGGTTGTACGCAATCGGCAGGAAATCGGCGAACTGCAGGAAGGCAACCGGGCGTTTGCCCGCCAGTGCCTGGCCGATAGTGATTCCCAGGATCGAGGCCTCGGCCAGCGGTGAGTTGCGTACGCGCTCACCATAGCTGGTGGAAAGTCCGCGCGTGACGCCGAACACGTCGCCCTTGGGATCTTCGATGTCCTCGCCAAACAGTACTACGTCCTGATTGCGCTCCATCTGGCTGCGCAGCACTTCGCGGATGGACTCGAGCATGGTAAGCGGTTTGGAGTCGGCCGCTACGGTGGTGATGTCGCCGCGGTACTCGCGGCTGAAGTCTGCAAGCTGCACAGGCAGCGGTTTCACGGCGCTGTAGACCGCGCGCGGCTCGGCGCTGCGTTGCGCGCGATGCGCGTCGGCTTTGACCTGTAGACGGATCTCCTCGGAGATGGCGTCAAGTTCGGTCTCTTCGATCCCCTGCTCGAGCAGGTACTGCTTCAGCCGGATGATGGGGTCTCCACCGGCCTGAACCGATGCAATCTCCTCGGCGGTACGGTACATGCGCTGATCGTCTGCGTTGGTGTGATTGGAGAGCCGGTCTACCTGGAATACCACGATCTGCGGCTTGCGGTCGCGGCGCATCTGCGCTACCACGCTGCCGAACGCCTCCAGGCTCTGCAGCGCGTCACGGCCGTCGATGCGCGTGATGGGCGTATCGTAGAACTGCTGCGCATCGCCGGCCGGTGTGCTGTAGAAGGTCTTGCCGCGAGTGGTGGTCGAAATCGCAAACGCGTTGTCCTGGACGATAAAGAGCACCGGCAACTGGTCGCGAACCGCGTGAGCGATTCCTTCCAGCACTTCACCCTGTTGCGACATTCCGTCTCCCAGCGCGCACAGAACTATCGGCCTGGCCTCATGGTCCTTGACCACCTGGGCCACGCCTGCGGCCTGCAGCGCACTGTTTCCCACCGGCCCCACCAGGCTCAGCACGTTGAGCTCGGGGGCGCTCATATGCGCGTTCATCTGCCTGCCGCGCGAGTGTGAACCATCTTTACTGAACGTTGCCAGAAAGAACATCTCAATCGAGATTCCACGAGCGATCATCAGCGCTTTGTCGCGGTAGTGGACGTGCAACCAGTCCTCGGCAATCAGATGATGATTGAGTACCGCCGTTGCCTCATGACCGGCTCCCGAAACGTGAAAGAAGGCTTCACCGCGTCCGGTGAAATCCTGCTCGAGCAGGTCGATTTCGCGCGAAGCCACCATGAAGCGGTAACTGGTGAGAAGCTTCTGTACGATATCGCCGTTGTTTTGATTGCCGCTCACTACTGATCCTCCATAGGTTATAGCTGTAGTAAGGTTATTGTGTGCCGACCAGAACTATAGCATGTGCATATGTTGAAGTCGACAGTCGTATCCCACTATTATGACGGCAGGATGACAAGGAGAGTTGCATGACCACCAACCAAAGCAGTGAATCACTCGGACTGTTTGCTACACTTGATACACCAGCCGGAGAGGTTGACTACATAAGCCTGCGCAAACTGGCCCGCAACGGCTATCCGCAGGTCGAGAACTATCCGGTTTCAATCAAAGTGCTGCTGGAATCGGTGCTACGCAGCGAGAACGGAGTCGAAGTGACCGCTGAGCACGTCCAACGCTTGCTGTCCTACGATCCTCATAAGCCCGATTCGATTGAGGTTCCCTTCAAGCCGGCGCGTGTCCTGCTGCAGGACTTTACCGGGGTTCCCTGCGTGGTTGACCTGGCGGCTATGCGCAGCGCGATGGCCCGGCTCGGCGGTGACCCAACACGGATCAACCCTGATCTGATGGTGAATCTGATCATCGACCACTCGGTCCAGGTTGACTACTTCAACAGCTCGGAGGCGCTGCGGCAGAACGCCGAGCTTGAGTTTCAGCGCAACCGCGAACGTTACGAGTTCCTGCGCTGGGGACAGGCTGCACTGCAGAACTTCCACGTTGTGCCGCCGGCAAGCGGAATCTGCCACCAGGTCAATCTCGAGTATCTCGGCAAAATCGTGCAGACCAGAGAGATCGGCGGGCGCACGATGGCGTTTTTTGACTCGCTGGTAGGAACCGACTCGCACACGCCGATGATCAACGGCCTGGGAATCGTTGGCTGGGGTGTTGGCGGTATCGAGGCCGAAGCGGCAATGCTCGGTCAGCCGCTGTTCATGCTGGCGCCGCGCGTGATAGGCGTCAAACTGACCGGGCGGTTACGCAGCGGAATTACCGCCACCGATCTGGTGCTGACAATTACCGAAATGCTGCGCAAGCACGGCGTAGTCGGCAAGTTTGTCGAGTTCTTCGGCAAGGGGCTCTCGGCAATGACCGTGCCCGACCGCGCCACGATCTCCAACATGGCACCGGAGTACGGCGCCACCGTAGGCTACTTCCCTGTTGACCAGCAGAGTCTCGATTATATGTACGCAACCGGGCGTCCACAGGAGGTGATCGACCTCGCCAAAGCCTACGCTGTCGAGCAGGGCGTATTTCGGACCGATGATACGCCGGACCCGCAGTTTGAAGCGGTACTCGAACTCGATCTGGACAGCGTCGAGGCCAGTATAGCCGGACCCAAGCGGCCGCAGGATCGTATTCCGCTGAGCAAGGTCAAGAGCGCCTGGCAGCGGAGCCTGCGGGCACCGCACGACGAGCAGGGGTTCCAGCTCGATGCCGCGGAGCTCGACGCCAGCGCCCCGGTGCGCATGAACGGAGATTCGGGGCAACTGACGCACGGCGATGTGGTGATCGCGGCCATTACCAGCTGTACCAACACCAGCAATCCGTCGGTCTTGCTGGCAGCCGGGCTGCTGGCCAAGAAGGCCGTGGAGAAAGGCCTGGTGACCAGGCCGTTTGTGAAGACCAGTTTTGCTCCGGGATCGATGGTGGTTACCGAGTATCTGAAGCGCGCCGGGCTGATGCCCTACCTGGAGAAGCTCGGTTTCTACCTGGTTGGGTACGGCTGTACTACCTGCATCGGCAACTCGGGTCCGCTGCCCGAGCCGATACAGCGCGCTGTCGAGGATGCGAAACTGGTGGTAGCCGGTGTCCTATCGGGAAACCGCAACTTCGAGGGGCGCATCAACCCGCATACCAGAGCCAACTACCTGGCCTCGCCGCCGCTGGTTGTAGCCTACGCGCTGGCGGGAACCATGGATATCGATCTGGAGAGCGAACCGCTCGGCCGGGACGCAACGGGAGCGCCGGTCTACATGAGGGATATCTGGCCCGGTGAAGAAGAGCTGGCCGACTACGTCAAGAAGGCGCTCGACCGCCAGGCGTTCATTGAGAGCTACAGCGGCCTGGAGTCATCCAACCCGCAGTGGAACAAGATTGAGCTGGCCGGATCAGATATCTATCAGTGGGACAGCAGCAGCACCTATATTCAGGAGCCGAGCTTTTTTGACGACATGACCCCCGAAGCACAGCCGATCCAGCCGATCAGCGCCGCGCGCTGTCTGGTAATGGCCGGCGACAGTATTACCACTGACCACATCAGCCCCGCCGGCGCTATCGACCCTGACAGCCCGGCCGGCCGCTACCTGATATCAAAGGGGGTCGAGCGGCGCGACTTCAATTCCTACGGCAGCCGCCGCGGCAATGACAGAGTCATGACCCGTGGCACGTTTGCGAATATCCGCTTCCGCAATCTGCTGGCGCCGGGAACCGAAGGCAGCTGGACGGTGCATCATCCAAGCGGCGAGCTGGTCAGTATCTTTGAGGCCGGTGAGCGCTACAAGAGAGAGGGAACTGCGTCAATTGTACTGGCCGGTAAGGACTACGGAATGGGATCGAGCCGCGACTGGGCGGCCAAGGGCTCGTTTCTGCTCGGCATTCGTGCGGTCATAGCGCAGTCCTTCGAGCGCATTCATCGCAGCAACCTGGTGGGAATGGGTGTACTGCCGCTGGAGTTCAAGAACGGCGAGAGCTACAGAAGTATCGGCCTCAACGGCAATGAGTTCTATACAATCGATATTGATGACGAGCTCAAGCCGGGACAGGACATTCGGGTAACCGCAGCCCTTGATGACGGCAGTAGCGTGGAGTTCCTGACGCGCTGCCGCATCGACAGTCCGGTAGAGGTCCAGTACTACCGTAACGGTGGTATCCTGCAGACCGTGTTGCGCAAGCTGCTGCTCGAGGGACGCGGCTGAAGCAGGCACGCGCAGTGGCCGCCGCGCTCCTCAGTCTGCGCGGGTGATAATGTCGTCCCACACTAACCCGGCACCGTCGGTGATATCGCGGGCGGCCACGCAGCCGGTGATCTGCTGCAGCAGCCACGGTGAGAGTCCGGGATTAAGGTTGTGCTCGCTGCGCAGTACCCCAACGGCGTCCGCGTCTATTACAGTGCCGGCCACGATATTGCGCAGCGCGTGAATTGAACGGTTGCTGCGCCGGTAGTTGGCGCGCTCGGATGGTGCCAGCCGTTTGCGCCCGTCACCGAGTACCGCTTGTACGCGCCGGCTGCCGTACTCGCGCTCCAGTTGGCGCTGCAGCGTATTGTCGCCGGTCTCCAGGCGCGCAGCCTGCGCGGCAACCCGGCGCACTGCAGCGGCCATGCGTGCAAAGTCAGCTGCGGTTATCGCTATCGGGTCATCGAGGCCGCCGCCGCTGCGCGAAAGCGTAATGTGCTTCTCGATAACCGTTGCTCCCTGTGCCGCGGCAACCACGGGCACCAGCAGCGGATCGAGCGAATGGTCGGATACGCCGCAGCAGACCCCGAACAGGGCGCGTAACAGCGGGAGCAGTCGCAGGTTGTAATCTTCCTCGGGAGCCGGATAGGCGGTGACGCAGTGCAGCAGCGTTACCTCCACGCCGCTCAACACTTCGAGCGCCCGCTCGATGTCACCGAGCAGCGACACCCCCGCTGAGAGGATCACCGGTTTGGCGTAGCCGCTGAGCTGCCGCAGTAGCGGTGCGTGGTTCAGCTCGGGCGAAGCCACTTTGAAACGCTGCACGCCGAGCTGGTTGAGACGAGACGCGCTCTCGGCGCCAAAGGGTGTACACAGAAACGCTATTCCCGCCGCGGTGCACTGCAGCATCAGCTGCTCGAAAAACGGCGGGGGCTGCTGCAGCAGACGGAAACGCTGGTACAGATCCACTGCACCGCCGGGCAGCTGCACCGAACCGGTGGCGCGGTGCAGGATCTCGTCGGCAATGACGTACTGGAACTTGGCACAGTCGGCGCCGGCCTCGGCTGCGGCACTGATCAGTTCGCGTGCGCGTATCAGGTCTCCACCGTGGGAGGTGCCGATTTCGGCGATGATCAGCACGCGTTCAGGGCTCTCTGGGGCCGATGCGGTCAAATCCCGTGTAGGGCACAAGCGCCGCCGGGATGCGCACTGAACCGTCGGACTGCTGGAAATTCTCCAGCAGTGCGATAAGAGCGCGCGAAATTGCGATTGCGGTCCCGTTCAGCATGTGCACAAAACGGCGGCTGTTGCCGTCGCGATAGCGCACACCCAGGCGGCGCGCCTGATAATCGGTGCAGTTGGAGGTGCTGGTGATTTCACCCCAGTCTCCGGATTCGCCGCGTCCGGGCATCCACGCTTCCAGGTCGTACTTGCGGTACGCCGGAGCGCCGAGATCGCCGCTGCAGGTGTCTACTACGCGGAACGGAATCTCCAGTGCCGAGAAGATCTGCTCTTCGATCTCGCGCAGTTCCTCCAGCAGGGCGTCGGACTGTTGGGGCAGGCAATAGACAAACATCTCCACTTTGGTGAACTGGTGCACGCGGTAGAGGCCCTTGGAGAACTGGCCGGCGGCGCCCGCCTCTTTACGGAAGCAGTGCGAGATGCCGGCAAGCTTGATCGGCAGCGCTTCAGCCTCGAGAATCTGACCACCGTGGTAGCCGCCGAGGGTTATCTCGGCGGTGCCCACCAGGCAGCCGTTGTCCTCCTGCAGCGAGTAGATATTGGTTTCGGGGCCGCGCGGATTGTACCCAATTCCTGCAACAACCTCTTCGCGCGCGATATCCGGTGTGATCATCGCCACAAAGCCCTTCTTCTGCAATGTCTCGATAGCGAAGCGGCACAACGCCAGTTCCAGTATCACCGCCTCGTTCTTGAGATAGTAGAACTTGGTTCCCGATACGCGCGTGGCGGTTTCGAAGTCTATCAGGTCAAGCGCACTGCCGAGCTCTACATGGTCCCTGGCTGGAAAACCGAATTGCGGTACACGCCCCACGCGTTTTATTTCGCGGTTTGACTCATCGCCGCTGCCTATCGGCGCTTCGGGGTGCATCATGTTGGGGATACGTTCGGCCTCTCGCGTCAGCTCCTCTTCGATCTGCTTCAAGCGCTGCTCGAGATCGGGAATCTGCGCTTTGAGCTCTTTGCCTTCCTGAATCAGCTGCTCGCGTGCGCCCGGCTCCAGTTTGGCCTTCATCTTCTGCGCGTTCTCATTGCGCCGCGCACGCAGGCTCTCGAGCTCCTGAATGGCGCTGCTGCGCTGATCGTAGAGCCGAACCACTGCCTGGGCGTCGGCCTGCATATTTCGCTGTCTGATGTTAGCCTGTACGGCCTCGGCGTTGTCGCGGATAAATTTTGGATCGAGCATGATGCGGTATCATACCCGGCGCCGGGGTCAGATTCAAGCAGCCGGCGCTGAATGCGGTACGTTTACTGTTCCAGCTCGGCAGCGCGGGCAGCAGCTGCACCTACCGCTTCAATTACCGCGGCGGTGAACGCGTTGTGTTCCAGGGCGTTGATGCCCTCGATGGTGGTCCCCGCGGGCGATGCAACCCGGCTCATGGCGCTGATCGGATGCTCGCCGCTGGCCGAGAGCAGCTCGGCGGCACCGGCGGTTACTTCGCGTGCGATCTGCAGCGACTGCTGATAGGGGATGCCGGCTCTGGTTCCGCCAAGCGCCAGCGCGTGGATGAAGGCGAACACATAGGCCAGGCCCGAACCGGACAGTCCGGTGACGGCGCTCATCAGGCGCTCGGGCAGCTCCTGGGCGCTGCCCATGGCTTCTGCTATGGCATGCGCGCTGTCGCGTAGTCCAGCGGACGCGTCCGCGGGCAGCGCAACCCCCACAACCGCACGGCCTACCTGGGCTGCCAGGCTGGGCATCAGTCGTGCCACCTGAGCTGCCCCCAGCTGGCGCTGAAGCGTTTCGATGGTGGTGCCGGCCAGGATCGATATCAGCCGGCAATCGGCGAAGGCTCCGCCGGCGGCGGAACTGATCTCGGACAGGTCCTGCGGCTTGACCGACAGCACCACCGTCTCTACCGACGATGTGAAGCGGCCGACATCATCTGCCGTAAAGACCGTGGCGCCCATGGCGCGGGCGCTCTCACGGCGCTCGTGCCGTTTGTCGAGCACCGAAAGCGGCAAAGACGGGTAACGCTCGCGCAACCCCCGGGCAAGCGCTTCGCCCATGTTGCCAAATCCCAGAATGCCGACGTGCTCGATCATGCTCAGCGCCTC
>REDW01000100.1 GCA_007693325.1 Spirochaetaceae bacterium | reverse complement strand
TCATCGTGGTTGAGTACAATATTGCGACGGTTCATCTTCTGCCACAGCCTCCTGCTCTCTCTCCTGCGTGCCTTTTGACGATGATAGCCGATGGAACCGGTGAAGCCAATCACTGTTAAGCATGCACCGTTTCTACATGGTTTTTGCATGGTTGGCGAGCAAGAAGAGAAACGCAGTGCAGATCCGCCGCGCTACGTCAGCGAACGAAGGTAGGAAGTCAGGCCCATTTTCCGGCCGGTAATACCGAGCTTGCGGCGAATGGTATTGCGGTGGCGCTCGACGGTGACCGGGGTGATGTGCAGATATGCCGCAATCTCCTTGCTACCCAGCCCGTTACGGATCAGCCCGCAGATCTCGGTTTCACGCGGGCTCAGCGAGTATAACGCCTTCAAGCCGGATGGCGACTGACCGGCTGTCAGCCCGCGCAGCGACAGCTCGAGTTGCCGGACCCGCTCGCGGTCGGATGCGCTCAGAGTGGTGCTGCCCCTCAGCTGATGGAGGTGCGGAAACACGAATGTAGCGACATAGGTTTCTGTCTCGCGCTCCAGGTTCTGTTTGTCGACCTGGAACTGCGATAGAATCTCGCGCAACGCCGAGTTCTTCTGTTCGAGTTCGGCGGCCTGGCGTTGCAGAGCCCTGGTTGACTCGCGCAGCACCTCGTCGATATCTCTGCGCTCGAGCACGTCGGCAAGCAGGGCGGTGGTACAGTCAATCAGGTGCCGCTCGCGCTGCTGAATCGAGAGACTTCTGTGGCCGTCGGGCTTCCTGTCGGTGCGCCCGCGTTCACCGTGGTGGTAGCAAACGGTAATCTCAACCAGTTTCTCGACGCTGTAGCGGTGCTCACTCCGATACCTGTCCACCACCGCACCGACTGCTCCGCCGGCAAGCCTCTGTTCAGCGGTCGCAATTTCGACCGACGTGTGCTCGGGAAACTCGAACGAAGCGGCGACAATTTCGGCGGTCTGCCGCAGAACTGCTTGCAGATCGACCAGTGGCCTGGAGTACAGCGCGGCAATCTCATACAGCGCATCCAGTTCCTTCTCGCGTTCAGCCAACAGATGCGACGGAGAACTGCGAATCATGCCGGATATTCCCCCATATGCCGTTTTGCGCCGGACTATGCGCAGGCGTTTCCCGCGTGATGGTGTTGCCGTGAAGTTCCACAACAACAGAAACAGCTGCGGTCAGTATAGCACCGAACTCCGTATTACGGAGTACCGCATATGGATGGCGCGGGCAGTGACCGCGCGTGCTGCGGGTGGAAACCGCGGCAGTTGCCGCCGCGGTGATGTGCGCTTCAGAACTGCACGGGAAATTGAATCCTTTCGTAGAATAGGGTAGGCTTCGGCTAACAAGCATTTGGAGATCGCCCCTATGACACTACCATTCGCCGATCCGGTTCTGATTTTCGCAACGGTCATGATTCTGATCCTGGTAGCGCCGCTGCTGGCAGGCCGGCTGCGGCTGCCGGAAATCGTCGGCCTCATTCTTGCGGGCATTATCGTTGGGCCCTACGGCATCGGAATACTGGAGCGCGACCAGACAATCGAGCTGCTCGGCACCGTCGGTCTGCTCTACATCATGTTCCTGGCGGGACTCGAAATCGATCTGAACGAGGTGCGCCGCAACAAGAGTCACACCGTGGTCTTCGGGCTGATCACCTTCATAATTCCGCTAGGGATGGGAACCGCACTGGGCAGCTACCTGTTCGGCATGGCGCTGCCGGCGGCGGTGCTGCTCGCGAGTATGTTCTCGTCGCACACGCTGGTGACGTTCCCGATTGTCGCCAAGCTGGGATTATCCAAGTCTCGTTCGGTTACCACTACCATCGGCGGAACTATCATCACCGATACGCTGGCGCTGCTGCTGCTGGCAGTGGTTGCCAGCGCTACGCGCGGCGAGATCAGCACGGCGTTCTGGATCCGGCTTTTCGCGCTGATGATCGTTTACGTTGCCGGTGTACTGCTGCTGATTCCACTGCTCGGACGCTGGTTCTTTCGCAATGTCGAAGTCGATGAAAATGTCGAGTTTGTCTTTGTAATCGCGCTGACGTTCCTGGCTTCATACCTGGCGCACGCCGCCGGCCTGGAGCCGATTATCGGCGCCTTTCTGGCCGGTATCACGCTCAACAGCCTGATTCCCGAACGCAGCCTGCTGATGGCGCGGATCCATTTCACCGGCGATACGATTTTCATACCGTTCTTCCTGCTGTCCGTTGGTATGCTGGTTGACGTCAGTCTGCTCCTGACCGGCACCGAGGCGTGGATAGTCGCCATCGGCATGATCGTGGTAGCGCTGGTCTGTAAGCTCGCGGCGGCCTGGATATCGCGGAAGCTACTCGGCTATCGACCGGATGAGGGACTGTTGATATTCGGCCTGAGCGTCAACCAGGCCGCGGCGACACTGGCGGCGGTACTGGTGGGCTACAACATCGGTCTGTTTTCCGAAGTAGTGATCACCGGCACCATCATGATGATTGCCGTCACCTGTTTCGTCGGACCAATCGTCACCGAGCGCGCCGGGCGCCGCGTTCTGCTGCACGAACAGGACGCCGCGTTCGACGAGTCGAACGCGCCGCACCGGATCCTGATCCCGATGGAAGAACGGACCGGCGCCAGAGAACTGCTCGATCTGGCCTTCCTGCTGCGCAGCAGGGACTCGCACGAACCGATCTATCCGTTGCGCGTCGCCGAGGAGGGTGGGGACGCCGTGCAGAAAGTTGCCGAGGCCGAGAAGATTCTGGGGCACTCAGTGGTGCGCGCGATGTCTGCCGGGGTACCGGTGACGCCGCTGACCAGTGTCTCACTGAACGTCACCTCGGGCATCCTGCGTGCCGCAGTCGATAACCGAATCTCGATAATAGTGCTCGGCTGGAACGGTGAGGTCAGCTCCAAGACGCGGACCTTCGGCCGCCATCTCGACGCGGTGATCGAACGCAGCCGCCAGATGGTATTGGTGAACCGGATCAGCCAGCCGATCAGTACAGCACAACGGATCGTTGCGCTGCTGCCGCCCTTCGCCGAGCATACCGTTGGATTTGAGAACAGCGTGACTACGGTCAAGACAATAGCGAACCAGGCCGGCACCTCGCTGCTGCTGCTGTGCTCGGCGGAAACCGTTCTCGCCGGCCGTGATTTCATCGAGCGCGCCAGGCCGTCGGTGCCGCTGGAGTTCCAGACCCTGGCATCCTGGCGCGGCGTAGTGGAGAGAGTGAAACAGTTGGTGGGGTCGGCCGACTGGCTGATACTCTCCATCGTGCGCAAGGGCGAGGCCGCCTGGCAGCCGTCGCTCGAGAAGCTGCCCGCGCGGCTGGCACGCGAGTTACCCGACAGCAACTTCACCGTGATGGTATCCGCCGCGGAACGCTGGGACGCCCGACAGAGTTCTGACAATGCGGTTGACGCCGAGTACGTCAGCTCGATATTCCGCCCTGAGCGCACCCTGCTGCAGGCGCGGTCAGGTGGAATCGAGGCGACGATCGAGACCCTGATGGCGATGGAGTTTCCGCCGCAACAGGCCGCCGGCCTCTCCGCGGTGCTGCACCGCATAAGCCGGGAGGAGCCGGTTGAGCTGGCGGAGGATGTGGCGCTGCTGCATACTCACGTGCCGAACGTCAATGATTCGACGGCCTTTCTTGCGGTTTCGGCCGAGCCGCTGCAGATACCGCTGGCATCCGGGGAGCCTCGTATTCTCGTCGTGCTGCTCGATCCGGTGGGTCAGGATCCGGCACGCCACCTGCGCGCGCTGGCCGACATCGCGCGGATTATCCGGTTACCCGATATGGTGACCGTGCTGCACGAAGCACGCAGCTTCGACGACATTCTGCGCGCCATTGGCTGAGCAGATCAGGATTGTGGTCGTCATCCTGTTGAACTTACCGGCGTTCGCCTTGATATGGGTCCCGTCGATGCTTACCGAACCGACACTCAGCGCACCAACATGTTCTACCACGTTGCTGACATGGCAGGAGAACCGCTCAACGATCAAAGGAACTTGACCCGTGAGTTATACCGCTTCCGCAGCTCGGCATTCGAAACATCACCTCCCTCAAGGTTGGCGCTGGACCAGACCGGTGGCGTGATACCGGCCGATACACAGCTTGCAACGCATTCCATCTCAAGCCGGTGTGCGATGTAGATGTCTATTATGCTTGAAACACCGGACACGGGTTTATCGAACCCGTCTACGTTTATCACCGCGTCCCCGAATGGAACGTAATTGTCAATACAGATATCAGCTATCTCAAATAGATTTTTCTTACTGGAGTGGCGGATGAAGAAATCTCTGGGAATAGCCTCCTGCCACAACGATGACGAAATACCGACCACGGTAGCGCCGCGGCTCTTTGCCTCGAGCGCACAGTCTATCGTCGGTGGATTGAAACCGTAACTGTGAAAGACGAGAATGACGTCGTCTTTACCGACCCCGTAGTAGTCCACCAGGTGGTTTCCGATACCGTGCATTCTCTCATGACCGAGGTACAGATATGCCGGTGTTACCGGATGTATAGCGAAATCTATCAAGGGGCACAGGTTTGCCAGTCCGCCGGCTCGCCAGAAAAGCTCCTGCATAACCAGGCAAGTATGGCCACCACCACCGAAGACGTAGATGAGTCTATCTTCGGCAATCGAGCGTTTCATTTCCGCAGCAGCGCGGTCAATATTGCCCTTCTGTTTCTGCTCGATCGTCGTTATGATCTCGTTGATCCTGGCTGAAAACTCCTTACCCAGATCCATTGAACTACCTCCTCCGGTGAGTTTGAATGCTACTGTTCAAGTACCTTGCCGTAGGCATCACCAAGCTTGGCCCAGACCCTTTGTGGATCCGGCGCCTGGAGAAACGTGCCGGCCCCGGCCCGGTACGTCCAGGAAAAAATTGAATCGATACCTTCCGTAGCGTAGCAGAGCACGATGTCCTCGGCCGTGAATGAAACCTAGCGGGTAGAGGCGCTCTTGAGGCAACACGGTCCGGATGAGAAACTGCGGAAGGGCGTTCCAATTCGGCGCTCTTTTCTGCTATAGATTGCGGCATGTCGCTAAGAATCACCTATTTTGTTCACGCCACAACAACGGACAACCAACAGCATATTTCCTCCGGTTGGAAGGACACTGCGCTTTCGGAACTCGGTCGAAAGCAAGCGGCCGAATTGGGGGCGCAAACCAGGGACAGAAGCTTTGACGCGGTGTTCTGCTCCGATCTGAAACGCGCTCGCGACACCGCAGAACTCGCCTGGGGCGGTATGTACGAGATCCTGCCTGATGCTCGGCTGCGCGAGTGCAACTACGGGACGCTCAACGGTGCATCGTCCGATGTGGTCGAACCGCTGCAAGCGACCGAGTGCATCGAGAAGCCGTTTCCGGCAGGCGAGAGTTACGAAGACGTCAAAGCGCGTATAGCGGATTTTCTCGAGTTTCTGAAACACGACTACGAAGGCAGGCACGTCGCCATTGTCGCGCATAAGGCGCCGCAACTGTCGCTCGATGTGTTGTTGAAAGGCATGACATGGGAACAGGCCCAAGCCGAGGACTGGCGCACGGCAGGAGCATGGCAGGCGGGTTGGGAATACGTGGTCGACTAGAACCGTGCTTGCGCCGGCCGGGCAAGCAAGATGGATTGCCGCTGGCCGCACTGCGCGCGGCGTAGTACCTTTAGCGTATGAAAGCTGTACCGTTGCGATTGGCCCTGGCCGCGGCAGTGGTCACGCTGATAGCCACAGCGTGCACGACCGTGCAGAGCCGCGAAGAGCTCGTTCCCGATAACCGTTGGTCCTACACCATCCGCGAATTGCCCGGAAGAGCCGAGCGGCTGCGCGGCGAGCTGTCGTTTCGCGGACGACGCGTCCCGCTCTATTTCTCCGAGATTGTGATTGCCGATCGACGCTACACCGCCGCGCTTCGCACCACCGGAGACGGGTTTGAAGGATACCGTGAGGATGATGACTTTGCACCTCCGGAGATCGCTCCCACCGCAGCGGCACTCAGCGCTGCTGAGCGCAGACGTGGCTGGTATCACGCGGAGCTGGAACAGCGCAGACCGGGTACGCCGCATGACTGGGTATGGGTCCGGCGCGAGAATCTGGCGGCCTATCTGAATCCGGACCGGATACAGGCGTTTGCGAGGCACTACCAGCTCGCCGAAATGCACGAGGCGCGCGAGCCGCGCGTTCAGTTCATGTTCTCCTACGGCTTCCGCGCTCGATAGTACCACGCAAGGGCACAGTGCCCGATGGCGTTGACCCGCTACTTCTGCTGCCGTATGGTGATCTGCGGAGCGTGCGCGCGCTCGCAACCGCTCAGGAGGACCATCGAATGCAGACGAACAATCTGCCAACCGTTGAGCTCGAGACGAAGCCGGACTTCAACCGCTGCATGGAGCGCATATACGCCTGGTACGAGGGTGAGGTACTGGACCGTCCACCGGTGCGCTTCTACGGCCACAACGCGGATTTCGAGAGCGCGGCGCAGGCCGACCGAGGCTGGGGATCGCTCAAGCAGCGCTGGTTTGACGCGCAGTTTCAGGTGGACGCGTTCGAAGCCGGACTGGACGGCGCACCACTGCTGGGGGAGACGTTTCCCGTCTTCTGGCCCAACCTGGGCCCGGAAGTCTACGCGGCGTTCTTTGGCATGCAGCTCCATTACGGCGAGACGACCTCGTGGGCTACGCATATGATCGACGATCTGGCCATGATTGACGATCTGGCAATCGACTGGGACAACGAGTATCTACGCGGGATCGACGCGATAACCGACGAGGCACTTGCGAGATGCGGCCGCCGCTTCCTGGTGGGGTACACCGACCTGCATCCAGGGATCGATTGCGCCGCGTCGCTGCGAGGGAGTGCGCAGCTCTGCCTCGACTTCTACGACAACCCGGACCGCGCGAAGCAGCTGTTTGAGGTTGCAGTGCGCGACTTCGAAGCCGTCTACAACCACTTCGACAGCAAGCTCAAGTCTCACGGCCAGCTCTCCGTCTCGTGGAAGCACGTTCCGTCGTTCGGTCGGATGCATATACCCACCGCGGACTTCTCTTCTCTGATCTCGCCGGAGCAATTCCGGGAGTTCTGCCTTCCCGTCCACGCGCGCGAAATACAGACGATGGACCACAACGTCTATCACGTAGACGGCCCGCAAGTGGCGCGTCATCTCGACCATCTACTGGAGCTTGACGGCATACAGGCGTACCAGTGGGTCCAGGGCGTTGGCGAAAACTACCCGATCATGCAGTGGGTCGACATTATCCGCAAGATCCGAAGCCGCGGAAAGTCGTTGATCATCGACCTCGCGCTCGAAGACCTGGAGCCGTTCATGCAGGAGTTCCGCCCCGAGGGATTCTTCCTGTGGGTTGGCACGGCGGACGAGACCGAGCAGCACGAGGTCCTGCGCAGGCTCAAACAATGGACTTGAGGAGATGCTGTTTGAGTCGGCGCGGCACCGCGGGTTCCGCATACTCAACGATTCATCGCTTCGGCAAATTCCTTGATCCTGTCTTCATGAAGAACCGAGATACTCTCTTGCATTCCACCTTCGCGGACTGTTGCCAGATCTTTATCACTCAGTATGTTGAGATCAATTTCATGTCCCAGACTAACTTTGGCGATTGCGGCATCATATACCTGAATCTGCGCCTGGACGCTGAGGCACCCGACATCTTGCTGTCAACGGTGTTTCACGCTTGCCTTGCGAGATACGTATTTTTATCATTAAATGAAGGTGGTACAGACAATTATGCGCCAATTCCTACGGATTGTAACCACCGTCCTGCTTGCACTCTATGGAGCGGGCCTCGGTTGACCTCGAGGCCACCGTTGAGGAACGTGGCTTCCGCGTACCCTTCGTCGTTCCGCACAGTCAAGCCGCCTCGGCACTCGTCGCTATCCCAGAAGGAAAGCAAACACAATCGGCACAACCGTCTTGATCGCAAGCAGCCGCGCGAGGTGTACCATCGATATGCGAAACGGATCGTAGCCATAATAGACCGCAATTGCGGTCATCACGGTGAACCCTCCGGGCGCGGCCGCCAGCAGGCTCATCGGCATATCCCAGCCGGCCAATCGACGAATGAGTAGCGCGACCACCAGTGCCGTCAAAAAGACTACCACAGTAGAGAGAAACAATGGCCACAGCAGCGCGCCGGAAGCGAGCAACGCCCCGGTCTCGGGGCCGAAATGCTGTGAAACCATGATTCCAAGCGCGACAAGCAGCGGATTGAAAAGCTTTGGGTGAAACCCGTGGATCGGCAGGCCGCCTACCGAGGCGACGGCCACCGCTACAATCGAGCCAACCATGAGACCGGCCGGGACTCCCAGGCGCTCAAACAGCACAGCCCCTGCCACCGCTACCGCGAGCGTAAGCAGAAGCCGCTCCAGCCGGCCGCGCAAACCCGCGCCAGCAGGGGTGACGGCCACCGGCGGTGCATCGGTGGATCGGCTGCCGGGTGGCTCTATCTCTACCTCATCCTGGTATCTGTCGGCGGTCACCCGAGCGCGACCGGAGGCGTTGCGACCGTCGGCGCGCTTCGGGTCGACCAACCGGTAGAACAGCAGCGGAAATATCGCGATGATGATCACCGCCCGCACCAGCTTGATGACCGCGACCGAAGCGATATCGGCGGGCGTGGCCATTGCAAGCACCATCATCTCCGGCAAGCCACCAACGCTCGAAGACAGGACGGCGGTCACCGGATCAAGCGAACTAACGCGACCGAGAACCGGGCCAAACACGAACACCAGCGCGAGAGCCCATGCTGCGACAAGCAGCGCCGGTCGAACCAGGTTCCCGAGGTCGGCTACTGTTTCGCGCGTAACCTTGCTTCCAATGAAGAGCCCGAGCGCAATCTGCACAACCGGGTCGAGAAGCTGGGGCGAGGCCGGAACCGGTACTTCGAAAACGCGCAGCGCACCGATGACGACAAGCGCTCCGAGCAGCGGCGGCACGGGCGCGCGAATAAGCGAGAACAAGCCCCAGCCGACAACACCGAGGGCGTATAACAGTAGAAATGCAAGAATAGCGTGCATATTGGTGAGCTCAGCCCGGCGCCGCACTGCATAGCCGCAACCGGGGCTCAATGAGCGATCCCGTATCGTAGCATGAAGCGTGCCGCCTGTCAGGAGGTGGACGAATGAGTGGAACGCAGCTATTCAGCATGACCCTCCAAGCGTGCTATTGTGTTGCTACGGATGACGGTCTAAAGGAGGATTCAAATGCCAAAGTATTCAGTGATTCTTGGAAACCTTGGAAACACCTGCGATCGTTTCTTGTCGTCCGGCTACAAGGATGTGCCTCCAATGAAGGAACTCCTGAAGCAGGCGGCGGAAATCGATGGTGTTGAAGGTGTGGAGCTCGTTGGCACCTGGGACATCACCGTGGACACTGTCGACGAAGTGGGCTCTCTGCTGCAAAAGCACGGCCTCGAGTGTGTCTCCATCATTCCTGATCTCTTCAGCCAGAAAAGGTGGGGAAAGGGCACTCTCTCCGCTAAAGATGCGGCAACTCGAAAGCAAGCTGTTGAGTACATGAGAGGGTGCGTTGAGATAGCCCGCAAGATCAACTGCCCAACGCTCAATATCTGGCCTGGACAGGACGGATACGACTACTACTTGAGCTCCGACCTCGTCCAGGAGCGACGCTGGCTGCAGGAGAATATCCGTGCCGTTGCCGCGCAAGCGCCAGATATTCGGTTTGCGCTTGAGTACAAGCCGAAGGAGCCGAGGAACTTCAGTTTTCTCGCCCGGGCGGCTGATACCCTCCTGATGGTAAAAGAGATCGGCTTGGACAACGTTGGCGTATGCATAGACACGGGACATGGGTTCGTGGCCGGCGAGAACATTGGAGAGTCGATCGTGATTCTGCAGCAGTACGGCAAGAAGCTGTTTCACATGCACTTCAACGATAACCACGGCAGCTGGGACGACGATATGATTGTTGGAAGTGTCCACTTTCCACTCTATGTTGAAATCATCTACTGGCTGCGGGAGTCCGGATATGACGGCTGGTACTCCATGGATCAGTATCCCTATCGCGAGGACGGAAAGGGAGCTATCGAGGCCAGCATTCGTTTTCTCCAGATGGTGGAGCGAGTTCTGGACGCCCGGAAGCACGAAGAGCTGAAGACGCTGATGCGCGAGGGAGACAATGTTCGTACCCAGAACTGGCTGAGAGAGACCTTTTTCAAATGACAACTGGTGCCGGAAGGGTGCTTCTGGGACCCGCCGGGGCGTCCCCTTGACAGGCGACCCCGGCCCGCAAAGAATGCTGCAAAGGATACACTAAGAAGCAGTGGTATGATTGTACTGGCCGTAGATCTCGGCACTACAGCGCTCAAGGCAGTCCTCGCGGACGAGGTTGGAAGGACGATCGCTACGGCGGCCTCCGGCTACGATACCACCGGCGACCGGGAGGGCTTTGCGGAGCAGGAACCCGCGGCGTGGTGGGAGGCTCTCTGCACTGCCTGTGGCGAGCTCAAACAGCAGGCAACCGCGGAGTTTGCCGCGATCGATGTAATCTCTCTGTGTGGCCAGATGCATACTCACGTCTACCTCGGCAGCGACGGCCGGCCTCTGCGCGGCGCAATTTCGTGGCTTGATCAACGCTCTTCGAGAATCACCGCCTCGCTATCAGAAACGCAAGAGACCGCGGACCTCATAAGACAGGAGAGCGCGAACGCGGTCACTACTACCTACACCGCTCCGAATATCCTATGGATCCAGCAGAACGAGGAAGAGACCTGGCGCAAAACCCGCCATATTCTGGTGGCAAAGGACTACCTGAAGTACCTTCTCACCGGAAACATGGTGTCCGACTACTCCGAGGCAGCAGGAACGCTGCTGTTCAACGTTCCCGAGGCCCGCTGGTCTGAGCCGCTTCTCAGGCTCTTCAAGACCCCGCGGGAGTATCTTCCGGAGCTCGGCAGTGCTGCCACGGTTATTGGTTCGGTACGCCGAGAGGCTGCAGCGGCAACAGGAATCGCCGAAGGCACACCGGTGGTAAACGGCGCCACGGATAACTCAACAGCTGCCCTTGGAGCAGGGGTGACTCAGGCCGGAGAGGCCACCCTTATTATCGGCACCGCCGGGGTTGTCTCTGTCTGTTCCGACAGGCCCATCCCCGATCCCTCCGGTGCTGTGGTCTGCTGGAACTATGCCCTTGAGAATCGCTGGATCAATCTGGGTGTCATGCAGACCGCCGGGGAATCGCTGAACTGGTTTCGCCGCGCCTTCGACAAGGACGAGATCGGCTCCGGGGAGGACATCTTCTCCCGCTACGACGAGTTGGTGGAGACGGTACCCGACGGATCCGGTGGATTGCTCTTTCTCCCGTATCTCAACGGGGAACGGACACCCTACTGGGACGCCGACGCTCGCGGTGTTTTCTTTGGAGCCGGCCTCGGCACCGAAAAGGCCCATTTCATCAAAGCAGTGATGGAAGGCGTTGCTATGGCACTGCGGAGCAACGCCGACACCGTGGAAGCTCTTGGACAGCAGATAGGCGTAGTTCGGGCCGTTGGTGGCGGGCTCCGCAGCAAACCGTGGCTCTCGATACTGAGCCGGGTACTGGAAAAGCCGATTCACCTCATAACCTCCGTGGAGCCCTCTGCGAGGGGCAACGTCGCTCTCGGCCGCGCCGGGCTCGGGGACGTGAGTGGTCCCGAAGAGGTGGTTAAGGACAGTGGTGGAGTTGAAAAGTTGATCGATCCTCCCGGAGAGCACAGCTACGACCAGCGGTACCAGCTTTTTCTCGACCTCTACAAACATCTCAAGCCTATGTTCCGCAAGCGAGCGGCGCTGTATAGCGCCTGAATAACAGATAAGGATAGAAAGTAGTGAGTAAGACAAAAGATGCCCTCAAGGACCTCATTGTTGAGACCGGGCGCAGTATGATCCAAACGGGCATGACTGTGGGCACCTGGGGAAACATCAGCGTGAGAGACGCCGAGACAAACTACATGTACATAAGCCCCAGCGGCATGGACTACATGAGTATCGAACGAAGGCATGTGGTCGTCCTCGACCTCGAGACTAATGTGATAGACGGAGAGTTCGAACCGTCGATCGAAAAAAACATGCACGCTGCGGCCTACCTGGCTCGCGCTGGCGTAAACGCCGTAGTCCATACGCACCCCATATTCTCGAGTGTCTTTGGTGTTGTGGAGATGGAACTGCCGGCGGTGAGCGAGGACTTTGCTCAGATCGTTGGCGATGTGGTGGGGCTGGCTCTGCCCTACGAGCTTCCGGGAACCCCGGAGCTCGGAAAGGCGGCGGCAAAGGGGCTCGGAGACAAGAACGCTGTGATCCTGCCGCGGCACGGCGCGCTTTCTGTTGGCCCGGACATGGACTGGGCCCTCAAGGTGGCCCGGGTGTTGGAGAAGAACGCCCAGATCTACTTGAACGCCAAACTTCTCGGAGAGCCCAAGCTCTTCAAGCGTGAAGAAATCGACGCAATGCAGGCCTTTGTAAAGGATCATTACGGCAAGAAGAACCGTTCCTTGGGCGACGCAGCCGACCGAAAGGCGTCGCAACGATAGACGGTTACTCTATGCGCGGAGAATTCCGGCGGGTGGTCAGGGAACCTTTACCTCAAGCTACGCCTGCTGCTTGAAGAGAGCCCGGTTGAGAATGATCACCGCTATCAGGATGATTCCCCACGAAGCCGTTGCGAGGTGGCTGCTGAAACCGAGAAGGTTGAAACTGGTACTCACAACCTGCAGCACCGCCACCGCGAGCAACACCCCAATTGCCTTTCCAATTCCGCCGGCCGGACTGATACCGCCGAGCACGCAGGCAAGCACGGTCAGCAGTAGATACCCCTGGCCGTAGGTCGCCTGAGCTGCGTTGAACCGAGTGATCAACACAAGCGCCGCTACGCTGGATAAGAACCCCGACAGGACGAAGGTGCGGAATATTACGGCGCGGTTGTTGACACCCGAGAAGAGCGATGCCACATCGTTGGAACCCAGCATGCGCACGCTGATGCCGTAGCGCGTCCGGCTCAGAAGCACCACCATCAACGCCAGACAGACCAGGAAAATCACGAACGGTACCGGCACGAATCCCAGAATCCTGCCTTGTCCGATCATCAGGTACGAGCTGGGAAAGCCTGCAATGGTGCGCCCACGCGTAATCACCAGGACGATGCCCTGGATGAAGATCATCGTCCCCAGGGTCGCGATAATCGACGGCACCCACAGGATAGCGATTACAAACGCGTTGAACGCACCGCACAGAAGACCGACTATCAGTGCCGCAACAATCGCCACGGGTACGGCGTACCATCCGGTGAGGTTCTGCACCAGAGTTGCGCTGACGACGCCGCAGAGCGTTGCCACAGAAACAATCGAGAGATCAGGTCCCCCGGTCAGCAGAGGCCCCATTTGCGCAAGCGATAAGATTGCAATCAGGGGGAGCTGAAACCCCATGCTGACCAATACCGATGGGGTCAACAGCCGCCAGCTGGTAAGCAATCCCATGACGAGCGCGACTGCCACTAGCAGAATACCTACGAGGTACAATTGACTGTTTTCAGATTCAATCAGGGTATACCGCATTCTCATAGTGATATCCCCGGATTCCTTGTCCGCAACTGGCTCTGAACGGCGTTAATGCTTGCGGCAACAACGATGACAAACCCAAATGTGACCTGGTGCCAATAGGACGACAGCCCCACAAGTATGACTCCGTTTCGTATGATACCGATCAAAAGAACTCCCAACACCGTACCGAGAACCGTACCCTTGCCACCAAAGATACTTGCGCCACCGAGAATGACGGCGGCGACGACCGCCAGTTCCCTGCCGACAAGTGCGTTCGGCTCAACCATCTGGTTCTGCGCAGTGTGAATGACCGCGGCGATTCCCGCGAGTGCTCCGGTGAATCCGTACACGAACAGGTGTACACCGAAAATGTTGAACCCGGACCTGCGCGCCGCCTCCAGATTCCCGCCGATCGCGAAGACCTTACGCCCGATACGGGTGTGCTGAAGGATAAACCAGGTAAGCACCGCGGTCAGAAGCCATATCAGAATAAATACCGACACCCCGTAGGTTCTGCCGGCTGCAGTGGTAATGGTGAATAGCCGAGCCCGCGCAAATTGGGCAAAACTGGCCGGAAACCCGTAGATCCAGGTGCCGCCGGTAATGAACACCAACAGCCCGTGAAACGCGTTAAGGGTTGCAATGGTGATAATGACCGGGTGAACGCGGGTATACGAAACAATCGAGGCGTTTATTGCGCCGAGCAGTATCCCGATCGGGATCGGGATCAGAAACGCAAGCAGGACGCTATCCACCGAGTAGGTGGTTATGATAAGCGCCATGATGTACTGCGCGACTGTTGCAACGGCGGTAAACGACACATCGATTCCGCCGGAAATCAGTACCGGCAGCAAACCAAGCGCAAATACGCCCAGAAATGCGTTGCGCCGCAGAATATTTAACAGATTCTCCAGACTCAAAAACTCAGGGTTCAAAGTGCTGATCAGTGCCCCTACGAGCAGGATTACGAGAACCAGATAAAACTCAGTAGTCTTTAGCAGGCGATGCCAAACCGAGGTTTTCATACTGTAAGTTCCTGTTCATGACGAATCATAGCACGCAGTTGTTCTTCGTCGAGATCGGTCGTGTCATACGGTCCGTAGAGCTTGCCTTCACGCATTATCAACGTGCGCGGACAGTTTGCAAGTATTTCCGACTCTTCATCCGAAATCAACAGAATCGCTAGCCCGTCCTCGGCGAGTCGCGCAATAATGCGACGGATCCCTTCCTTTGCTCCAACATCAACCCCGTTGGTAGGGCTGTCGAGTATAAGACATTTGGGACTGGTGTACACCCACTTGCCGAGCACCAGCTTCTGCTGATTGCCGCCGGAGAGCTCCCGCGCAGGAGGTTTGGGCCCGGGGGCCACTATGTGGAAGTCCTGGATTACCCCTTCTGCGAACCTCGTTCTTTTGGTGGGGTCGATAAGGCTCCAGCGGTTGAGGATCTGCGCGAGATTGGTAACAACCGTGTTGTTTTCGATACTCTGCTCGAGCACCAGGCCCTCGCGCAGACGATTCTCCGGCAGATAACCGATTCCGAGTCGAATAGCATCGCGGTTGTTTCGAAGCTCTACCGGCGCGCCTTCCATATATATTGTGCCGGCGTCGGGAGGGTTGAGTCCGAACAGACTCAGTGCCACTTCGGTCCTCCCAGCGCCGCGCGGTCCAATCAGCCCGAGGATCTCGCCGCTTCTCAATTCAAAGCGGACATCCTGATACTGTCCGGACCGGGTAAGCCCTTCCACTCGCACTATCTCGGTCTCAGTCCTCGTATGGTCGCTCGGCCGGCCGGTGGCCAGCTCTTTGCCGGTCATCAGACGTTCGACCTCCTCGCGATCGAGCTCATCAATCGCATAGGTGCCTACTCTCCGCCCGTCTCGAAGGACGGTTAGACGGTTACCGATCTCAAAAATCTCATCCAGTCGATGGCTGATGAACAGTACCGAAACCTGGCGCTCGGCGAGCTTGCGCAGAAAGGAGAATAGCTGCTGCGTTTCGAAATAGGTCAGGGCGGCAGTTGGCTCGTCCATGATCAGGATGAGCGCCTCGCTCGCAATAGACCGACAAATTGCCACCAGCTGTTGATCCGCTACCGACAGCTCGCCAACACGTTTCTGCAGATCGAGATCGAGGTTTAGCTCATCGAGGACCCGTTGAGCCACCTCATTGGTCTTGCGCCACTCAACAAGCTTCATACCGTGGCCGGCATACTTGTGTGAGGCAATGTTCTCGGCCACGCTAAGGTTGGGAAACAGCGACAGGTCCTGGTGCACCACCTGAATGCCGTGCTGCAGTGCCGCATACGGAGACAGCTTTGTGAGTTTTGTGCCCGATACCCAGACCTCGGTGCCGTGATCCGGGTGCACTACCCCCGTAATGATCTTGACCAGCGTGCTCTTGCCTGAGCCGTTTTCGCCGACGAGGCAATGCACCTCGCCGGCGGCCATTTCAAACTCCACGTCCTTCAATGCATGCACGCCGCCATAGTGTTTGTTTGCGTTACGAACCGACAATACAGGCGCTTTCTCGCGCTCCGGTTGGACCGTTGCCAAGAATTAACCTCCCCTACTCAGAGACAATCGTAGTGAGCAAAGCAGCCGCCGACCTTCGCCGACGGCTGCCATGAAAACCGGGATGTGGTTCGGCACTCCCGGCTGCGATTTCCGATTGTACCACCGCACATCAGCGCGGTCGAACCATACTTAGAAACCCAGCTGCCGGGCCGTCTGTGCATCGTGCATCTGAGCGGACGCTTCGACGAAGAGCGTATTTCCCGTTATGCCGATCGGACCCAGGCCAGGAATTTCCATTCCTTCAACGATCTCCACGCCTTCGATCATCTGCAGCGCAAGGTAAACAAGGCCGTATCCGGCATCCGCCGGGTCCCACAACTGCGCATACTTGACCGAGCCACGCTCGAGATACGATGCCACGGTTCCCGGCAAAGCGCTTCCAGCGACCCACAGCTCGTCTTCTATTCCGAGTTCTTCCACCGCCTGTGCGGCTCCGATGGGACCCAGGCTACCCCAACCGATGACTGCACGCAGGTCTTCACCGTAGGTGCGATGCAGGTCCAGCACCGCATCGCGCGAGTCTTCTACGCTCTCGGCGGTAGGCAGTCGGTCGGTGATGATCCGGATGAACGGATACTCGGACCTCATATGCTCGGTGGCAACGTCTGCCCAGTAGTTGTGCAGCGGAACCTCAAGGCTTCCGACAAGATGAACCAGCCCGGCCGGATTGTCCGCATCGTAGCGATCGATTTCACCGCTATCCCGAAGGTACTGGACAAATTCCTCAATCGGGGCTCGCCCGTAGGCGTCGCTGTCGATTGTTTCGAAATTCCAGTCGACCATTTGGTCTTCAAACGGATTCTCATGCGTGAGAACGAAGATGCCCGCCTCCCGGGCTCGGCGAACCACCGGCTCCATGGCGAGCGGGTCGTTCGGTACCACCGCAATTGCGTCCACTCCGCGCTCGATCAAGTCCTCGATTATTTCTACCTGTGGCGCAGCTTGTGCATCCGCAGGGCCCACCATGTAAGCATTGACACCAAGCTCCCCGGCGGCTCGCTGTATACCCTGTTCCATCCGCGCGAACCACGGGATACCTTCGATCTTCACCACCACGGCGATCTCGGCTGCATCCGGATCCACTTCCGCTCGGCCACCGGCTAAGGCCTCGCCGGCAATCAGTGCAACAGCAACCAGACACAATACTAATGTACGCTTCATAACTTCCTCCTCCTTGTACGTTCAACCTCTACTATCGATATCAATATCTAGTATAACGGGCAATTCAATTTGCCGTCAACAACATGTGAAATGGCGTGCCGAAGGCCGGGCGGCGGCCAAGACGGTCGAGACTGCTGCGGTCCAGGTCCGACCTCAGCGCACAGACAGTATCGCTATCACAATCACCGCCACCAGGGCGCCGGATCCGGCACCCTCGAGGCGCCCGAGCCAACGCTGGCGGGCCGCCCGGGCGCGCTGGGCGTTACGCTCGCTGGTCACCTGCTCAATCTGGCCGCTCAGCTCGCGCCTCTCCGCGCTCCAGGCTTTCTCGCAGGCGTCGTACTCGGTCTTCAGCTGATCCAATTCCGTCTGCAACCCCGATGCCAGCGCTGATGCCTCGCTCGAGAGCCGCTGCGATATCTCGGCTCTCTGCAGCGCTGCGTCCAAGCGCCGCGACAAGTCCAGCGAATTCTGCCTCGAGTTGCTCAACTCGGCTACGGAGTCGATCTGCCGCTGCCTCAGCTGCGCCAGCTCGCGCTCGATACTCGCCAACTCGGCGATCAAACTCAGCCTCGAGTTCTGCTCGAATGGCTGCGCGCTCAGCGTCAACGGCGGCGTAATCAGCAGCAGGGCGAGCAGAAAGCACGAGAGCCAGCGCAGCGCCGGCGACCAACGCGACAATTGCCGTCCAGATGTAATTTCGCACATCATTGCCCCTTATGCTCGGCGGGCGATTGCGCCGCGGTTAGTACTTCCTGGTGAACTCAGCGCACCATGGCGGCCAACGCGCGCCAGTCCATCTCGCTCTC
>REDW01000115.1 GCA_007693325.1 Spirochaetaceae bacterium | reverse complement strand
CGAGTGCGCCCACGTACTCGACAGTGCCAGCGGTGCACTCGACGGTGCTCCCCCGCTGCATCGCGGAATGGAGGCTTCCCGCTGGAGCGCCGTATTCAGCGCTGCCTATAGCGATCTCCAACGCCGCGTGATCCACAGAAGACGCCGCGGCCGCCGTACCATCTTCGATCCCTACGCCGCGGAATCTCCGGAGGAGTTCTTTGCCGGCGCCAGTGAGCTCTTCTTTGAGCGTCCGCAGAGCCTCTTGCGCGAGTATCCTGATGTGCATCAACAGCTTGCCCTGTTCTATCATCAGGAGGGACAATAAGCAGGGGACGCCGGTCGACTGTCAGCGCCGCTACACTGTGGCGGATCGCATCAAGCGGGCGAAGGGAGTCGAACCCTCGTCACGAGCTTGGGAAGCTCGGGTAATAACCGTTATACGACGCCCGCAGTTGTGCTATCCGTAGCCAGTTTCAGTATACCCGTTTTGCGCCGCTTTTCAAGATCACGCGGTGCAGGATCGGCTCAATCCACAAGTTCAACGTCCTGTTCTTCAAGCCGCTGCACGCGGAAGGTAACTACCTCGGTATTGAAGCGCGACAGCACCAGAAGTGAGTCCTCTTCCATCAGGTACGGTACCGAGAGCGCGCCGCCGGGATGGCGCATGCTGAATACAACCTCGCGTTCTCCGTCGGGATCAACCGCCTCGAGGGTCAACTCTACCGCCACCGGATAGTTGGGCAGCGCGCGCTGGAACAGACCAAATACGTAGCCCTCCGGTACGTCGCGCAGCGGCGCAATTGTCAGCGATATCGGAGCGTTCTGCGTCACCTCGGTTCCCGGAGGCGGATCCTGCCCCACAATGGTACCCCCGCCGGTAGTTGTAGTGGTCTGCGATACCGCAAAAATAAACGGCCGGTTCTGTGCTGCGAGGCGCTCTATGGCCTGCTCGTAGTGAAGCCCTACGTAAGAAGCAATCGGCGTGCGTTCAACGTCCGGCCCACGGCTGACGATCAGGTCCAGCTCGGTCATCGCGGTAATTTCAACCCCCGGTTCGGGGCTCTGCTCCAGGATTGTACCTGGATCGCTCTCGTCAAAAACGTAACTCACCGTACCTATCTGCAGTACGGCGTCAAAGGTTGTGAACAGTGTCTGAAGCTCACTGCGGACCTCGTCCAGATTGCGCCCGATGAAATCCTCCACCTGATCTACCACCGGCCCCTGACTTACAACCAGAGCTACCCGCTTGCCGGCACGCACCACCGTTCCGGCGGAGGGGTCCTGTTCAACCACCTTGCCGCGCAACGAGGGATCAGAGAAGACGCGCAGCTGAATATGCGGTTGCAATTCGCGATCCTGAAGCTCCAGCAGCGCCTGTGCCAGCTCCTTTTGGCGCACTTCCGGAACCAGGGTCTGCTCGGGCCCACGCAATGACAACATGAAAGCGGTCAGCGCCGCAATTACCATCAGCAGAATAACGCCAACCAGTGCGAATAGCAGCGTCTTGAAGTAACGCGATTCCTCACCCTCGGATTGCCGTGGTTTGAATCGGTGCATCCAGTTGGAAAGTGGGTTCATGAGTGTGGACTACCTCCCAAAACGGCACCGATGATATTGCGATAGCCGTTGGCAAAACTCTTCCAGTCGATGGCATTTCTCGATTGCAGCTGCAGCCGGCGAACGGCCAGCAGACCACTGCCCGTTTGTACCAGAATTCCACACCGTTTGTCTACCGCGACCACTGTACCCGCCACGTGATCGGAGGATTCGTCCCGCAATGGACGCGCTTCGTGAATGGTGAGCCGCGTGCCGTCCAGCAACGTGTACGCTCCGGGCCACGGGTTGTAGGCGCGCACCATCCGTTCTATCTGCTCGAGCGGCAGGTGCCAGTCAATCTCGGCGTCATGCGGCGCTATCAGACTGCAGTAGGTCGCCTGCGAATGATCCTGCGGCCGCGGTTCCAGGGTGCCGCGCTGCATGTCGTGCAGCGTCTCGGCGAGCAGCAGGGCTCCTTCGACTGCCGCACGGTCGCCGAGCGTAGCGCTGGTTTCGCTACCATCGAGTGGGAACCGGATCTGCCGCAGTATGTCGCCTGAGTCCATTTCCGGCGCCAGCTGCTGTACGGTTATGCCGGTTTCGCGGTCTCCGGCCAGAATAGCGGCCGGAATCGGGGACGGCCCGCGATGCCGCGGCAGCAGCGAAGGGTGTACGTTGACCCCGCCGAACGGAAAGAGCTGCAGGAAACGCGGACCGAATATCTTGCCAAACGCCACACACGCCAGAACCTGCGGCGCGCCGGCCGCCACCCGGCGGCGCGCATCGCCATCCAGCCGTTGGGGCTGCAGCACCGTCAGCCCGAGCTCAACGGCGCAGCGCTTGACCGGAGGTGGCTGAAGAGCGCGGCTGCGTCCGGAGGCTGCATCCGGTGCAGTCAGCACCCCCGTTACTTCAAATTGCTCGTGCAGTTGCTGCAGCGCCGGCACCGCGATATCTGGAGTACCGGCAAATAGTATCCTCATTGGAAAAACACCATCTCAGGACTGCGTGTATTCGGCAGGATCGTAGCGGCGCAACATACGCTCGCGTTTGCGTTCCGGCAGATGATCGAGAAACAGCACCCCGTTGAGGTGATCTATCTCGTGCTGGATTACGCGCGAAAGAATACCGTCCGCCTGCAGCGTAAACGGCCTGCCGCGCCGGTTATACGCCTGGACCTCGACAGCGCGTGGCCGCACAACCTCGGCGTACAGTCCGGGGATGCTCAGACACCCCTCTTCCAGCTTGACTGTCTCGAGCGAGGTCCCGATTATCTCCGGATTTACAAACAGCCGCGGTTGATCGTCTGCAATGTGAACAACAAACAGCCGCAGCGGCTTGCCGACCTGCGGCCCCGCCAGTCCGATACCCTGCGCTGCGTGCATCGCATCGAGCATGTTGTCGGCCAGCTCTGCTATCGACCCATTGATCTCATTCACCGGCTGTGCCTTCTGATAGAGCACCTCGGCGGGAATTGTAACGATTTCCAACATATCGGGTGTATGGTACTGCCGCGCGCCGGTGAGGTCAAGATTGGTAATTTGGCGCGTGAGGCTCTATAATAGGAATGCTATGGCCAGTCTTCTGCAGCGCGCCAAACGCTCGCGCAACGCCGCGGACTCATCGTCTCGCTTCGACTCCGACGATACCAGTTCGCTGCCGGAGCAGGAGCGCCGCGAAATCCTGTCCGAAATCGACCGCATCGCCGCGGACAACAAGATCATGGTCACGCCACAGACGTTTGATTTCCGCGCCAGGCGCGGCGGAGCACGGTTTCCTATCCTGGTCAACGTGATTGCAATGGCCCTGCTGGCCGCCGGCGTCTACGCCATGCTTCACCTCTACCGGCAGGAAGATCAGAGTGTACGCGCCGGCGGTGGTATCGCTGTTGCAACCGAGAGCCGCCTGATAGGCGAATTACGGCGCCAGACCGAGCAGCAACTGCAACAGAAGGAACAGCAGATATCGGAGATTCGGGCGCAGCTGGCCGCGGTCCAGTCCGAACGGGGCGAAATAGAAGCCGGTATCGAGGAGCGTGTGCGCGTGCTCGAAGCTGAACTGCGCATCCAGCTCGACGAGGAAATCGAGGCCGAGCGACAGCGGCTGATCAGCGAAGGGCTGTCTGAAGCAGAAATCGAGCGTCTGCTGCGCGATTTTGAACGCCGGCGTCTGGCCGAGCTGCGCGCCCAGGTAGAAGCCTACCGCGCCGAGCTGCAGCGCGAGCAGCAGGAAAACGCCCGCGCGCTGGCGCTGCTGGAGGTTGAGCTCTCGCGCAGCCTGGACGAGACTCGGCGCGAGCGCAGTTCGCTACTGGAGGATGCACGCCGCCGAGAGACCGAGCTGCGCACGCGCTACGAAGAGCGCATCGCGCGCCAGAGCGAGCAGGTTGCTGCCGCCCAGCAGCAGCTCGCCGAGCTCGAGCAGCAGCGTGAACGCGAAATCCAGCTTCAGCGCCAGATCACCGGCTATTACGACCGCATCCGCAGCGCCATCGCAGCATCAGACTACGCTGAGGCATCGCAGACAATTGCGCAGTTTCGCACCTATCTCGACCAGGACAACATCCGTGCACTGCCGATGATGCAGAGCAGGCGCCAGGCCGAACTCTACGCTCTGGAGTCACTGGCACGGCTGGTAGAACCTCAGCTCGAGACGCAGCACAGGAGCGCCGATGACCTGCTGCAACGCGCCCAGCTACTCGGCGAGATTACCCAGCTACTGCAAGCCTCCGAGGCAGCCCGCCAGGACGGTAACGCCGCCGCCGCTGAGGAGTTTGCCGATGAGGCGTTGGCACTACTGCCGCACGGCTCCCGGACGCGCCAGTTCCTGGCTGCGCGCGATCAGCTGCGTGCCGAGAAGCTGCAGCGCGCGCTGTTGAGCTCGCGGGTTGCCGAAGCCGACCAGGCCCTGGCAGCCGGCAGCCCGCAACGGGCGGTTGACCTCTACGAACAGGCGCTCATCGAGGCTACCGGCATCCCCCAATCCGTTGCCGCGATAGTTTCGCGCATCGCGGGCGGTATTGAAGCTCTGGTGGAACAGGAGCTGAGCGCGCAGTTCAATCGCGAGCTGGCACAGATGGAGAGCCGCACGCGCAGCGAAGTCGAAGCGCTGATGCAGGCGCGCCTGGCCGAGCTGAACAGCGAACACCAGCGCCAGACAGCCGACTACCGCCGGCGGATTGACGAGTTGGAGCAACAGCTGGCGGCTGCAGACCATTCCCGAGACCAGGCACTGAGCCAACGGGACGAGCCGAGTGCAGCAGACCCAGCTCTGCTGGCCGAACTGGACCGCCTGCGCCGGCTGGAAGCCGAGCTGGAAGAGCTGCGTGCCTCCTATCAGCGGTTCCGTCAGACCGAGGACCGCGTTGTGGGCGCAACCGAGGATCCGTTTGCTCTGATCGAAGGCAAACTGCTGCTTGACTCATTTCTGGCGTCCGAGGACGTCCAGGCGCTGTTCCCGGACCTGGCCGAACGCATCCGCCGCTACGATCGGGCCTTTCAGGCCACCGGTCGACGCGCGGCGCTGCTCGATACTGTGGAAGTGGTCTATACGTTGTCCGGCTACCAGGATGACGCGGCACGCCGCAGCTATCTGCAGCAGGAACGCAGCCGCACCAGCGATCCGCAGCTCGTCGAGTTCCTCGACGAGCTCTTCAGCCTGGTTTCCAACTCCTGACAACCAGCGCGGCCTCGTGGGCGGCGGAATTCACGGCTGCCAGCGCACGCCGAGCCGAAACGACAGCGGTGACAGCACCCACGACCGCGCCGTCTCATCGGTCAACAAGAAATCATCGTTGGCTCTGCGGCGCTCCCCGCGCAGATGGGTTGCAGCGGGCAGTTGCTGCATCAGAATCTCAGGATAGTCACTCAAATAGAGCGCCGGCTGCCACTCAAAAAAGAGGCGCCAGCGCCGGCTGGGGCGGTTTTCCACCCCAAGCGTAGAGATCAACCCCCACGACGCAACCGGATCGCCGCCCCAGTAGCCGCGCGTATGAATCTGGCGCCACAGCGCCCCGGTTGCCAGGTAGCCGCGCAACCGCCCGTACGGCGGGTGAAGATACGTTCCGAGCTGAAGGCCAACCACGGTCATATCCTCGCTGTAGAAAAGCTTATCCTCTTCATCACGAGCTTGTCCGTCATTATCGGCCAGCGGCGCCACGCCGACCAGGTAGGTAGTGAACCCGCCGCGGACAAACAGATAGTCCCCTGCTAGACGGCGCGAGACTTCAACCGAGGGATAGGACGCGTTGGTCAGCCCCAGATCCCAGCTGTAGGCCGAACGCGGCCTCTGATCGAGCACCAGCTTGGTCTGTTCCTGGTCCACCAGCACGCTAAGCTGCAGCGGATAGTGTTCTGCCGCGCGCGCGTCTATGGTGTAGACCAGCGGTGCGGCAACGTGAAGCTGCAGCACGCCGCTGTCCGGCACCACTAGCGGCGCGCCTTCGGCAAGCCCGCTGATGCGCGTCCCGGGAACCGCCTGCAGCGTAAGCAGCGTAAAACGCACATCTGCCAGCGCCGCTGTAACCAGTTGCTGGTAGGCGCGCTCAAACTCTGCGGCCGCCGGCTGCCAGGCGCGTTGCAGCCTCGGTCCGGTCAATCCCGGAGCTTCGCTGTAGCTGTGCTCAAATACCGGCGCGGCGGAAATTACCGCGTAGCCGGCGATGCTGATACGGGTCTGGTTGCGGTCCTCGACCACTGCGACCTCAACCCAGCCAAGCGCGTCGCGGGCAATCGCCGCGCGGCGAGCCTGAGCGGGTACGGCATCATCCATCAATAGCCGCAGCGACGGCGCGCGCTCAGCCAGCGCCGCTGCAGCTGAGGCGCGCACCGCATCGCCGGCTTGCTGATCGGCCTGTTCGCCGCTATAGGAGAAGACAAACAGCAACGGCACGCGAAACGTACCCACCTCCGGCGGCGCGGCCGGCTGGACAGCGTCGCCCTGTTGCTGCTGACCGCGCGCCGGCAGCAGCACCGCGCTCAGCAGCAGCGGCAGCAGACAGAGCAGCACACGGACGCGCAGCGTACAGCTTTCTACCACCATGTGCGCCCCTTGTAGAGCGTGCGCCGCGAAAGATCTATCCAGTAGAGCCAATCCCCGTCCGGGCTGTAGGCAAACGCAAACTCGCCACTGCGGCCGGCGTCATAGCTGGCGCTGCGCCTGCCGGAGTCCATCTTGTAGACCCGGTGCTGGCCGCTGTCGTGCAGCAGCACCACGCCGCGGCGAGTGTAGAATACCGGGCTGTCTTTGTTGGCAGAGAGAACGAGGTACGGCGCCTCGTCGGTGACGTGCGATCCGGCAAAATCGCCGGCTTGCATGTCGACGGCCAGTTGCGCGCTGATCTCGATCACAAACGTGCGCGATATCTCGCTGTTCCAGAGCACCAGGCCGGACCGGCCGCGCCCGGAGTCGTGCTGCGCCGCGCGCAGCTCAAAGCCGTTCAGTGGATCGGGGTCAACCGGGCCGGGGTGCACATCGATGTCCTCTACGTATTCGGAGTCGATATCGGAAAAGTTCCAGTCGTCGCCGTAGAGCGGCCCCGCTCGCAGCACGCTATTCTCCACGCGCACAATCACCGTCCCGGCAGCTGTGGCGATACCGCCGGCTGGAAAGTTCGGCGGCGGGTCGCTATAGACATTGTCACTCAGCAGCGAGAAGTCCGTGCCCGAGAACAGTGTCTGGTCTATCACAAAGTCGCCGTTTACATCCACGTACGCGTGGCGCACCTCCCACAGGTGGGGGCGGTTCATGCGCACACGCAGACGGCTGTCGAAGGCCACGGTGCGTTCTTCACCGTGACGGTCCCGGCCGTGCACCAGCAGAAAGTGGCGGCTGCCGTTGTCCAGCACCGTCATCTCTACATCACTGTGAAGATCGCCAAAAATGTCGTCCACCGTGCGCATCAGCACAATGCGATCGTCAAACGGCGGTGCCGCGGGATCGTAGAACAGATCGCACGCGCCAAGCAGCAGCAGCAGCGGCAATAGCAGCAGCGCTCTTACGGTTGCCATGGCAACAGCACCCCCGCCGAGACATAACCGTGCGTCCCGCGCACCAGGTAACCGGTTCCGGCTTCACCGTAATAGACCAGGTCCCCCTGAATGAACGGCGCAAAGCGCGCAAACTGCCACTTGGTGGCAACCGAGAAGACGTTGAGGTACGGATCGGCAAACCAGTACGCGGTTCCCTCTCCACCCAGCAGCGACACGGTGACCCCGGCACCGGTAGATGCCCCCAGGTGAAAGCCGCCGCGCACGGCAACCAGGTAGCCGCCGGCGGACAGCCGCGTATCAAGCACACTCGACGCACGCGATCCGGCTGCAAAGCGGTAGCGTGTGCTCAGCTGGGTGGTGCCCTGCGCGTAGAATCGCTCGGGCACCAGATAGCGGCGCAGTCCAAACGCGGCGCCCGCCCAGCGCTGCGGCATCCAGGAGAGACTGATTTCCCAGTCAATCTGCGGTTGCAGCGCGGCAAGCTCAACATCGAGATATTGATCGGTTATCGTAATGGTCTCGCTGGCGCTGTGGTAGCCGTCCAGCTGCTTGTGCAGCTGCAGCTGCGTTCCCAGCTGCAGCGGGATGAACGGCGCCTGCAGCACCCCATCTTCGATCCTCCCCAGCTGCAGATCATCAGACAGATAGACGGCCATCCCCTGGTCAGGCGAGCGCAACCGTAACTGCTGCAGCACCTGCGGCGGTTGCGGATGCTGCTGTGAAACAACCGAAGCGGCGCGGATCTGGCCCGCCATTGCGTCGGCAGCCTGGCGCACAACGTTGACCAGCGCCAGGTCGATTGTCCCCGTCCAGCTGCCACCGGCGACCACGCCGCCTGACTCCACCTCGGTGGCGCTCAGTATCAGCGTCAGCCGCGTAGCACCCGCCAGGTAGAACACATCCAGCTGCAGGTCGGCCTCGGTTGGCGCGCCGTTCACCGCAAAGCCGTGCGTCTGCAGCTCGTTGACAATCCACTGCCGCAGCAGCGTCTCCAGACGGCGGTCCGCTTCACCGGCGGCGTTAGCGGAGGCGCCGGCGGCGTGCGGCCCGCTGACCACGATCCGCAGCGGCCGCTCCTGCGCAGCGGTGCGCCACGGTACAAGCAGCGTGAAAGTGCAGAGGATCACCAGCGCGATCCACCTGCGGTGTCCGCCGCGGCTGCCGCTCATTTGCTCTCCATAACCTCGATGCCGTTCCAGTCCGCAGCCGGCGGCTGACCGCGGTACGCTTCGGCGCGTTCCAGCATGCGCCGCGCCGCCAGGTCTTCGGGGGCCAGCCGCAGTACCTCGCTGAACATGGCCGCCGCGGCGGCAAATTCACGCTCAAAGAAGTGCTCCATCGCCGCGTTATGGCGCTGCCACGCCTCCTGCTGCGTCCGGTCGAGCTCCAGCGCCGCGGTATATATTCTGACACCAAAAGCCTTGCCCTTAACCGCCACCTTGTCGAGTAAGCGCGTCGGCAGCCGGCCGTCGACCTTCTGTTGCAGCGATTGAGAAATCAGCAGCGGCACCTGATAGTACTTGGTCAGTCCTTCCATCCGCGATGCGAGGTTTACCATATCGCCGATCACGGTATAGTCCATCTTTTTTTCGGTACCGATATTACCAACGGTCACAACGCCGTAGTTGATGCCTACGCCAATCTGAAACTCCGGCCGTCCGGCGGTGCGCTGAGCGCTATTGAACAGCTCCAGGCTCTTGCACATCTTCAGCCCCGCCAGCACCGACTGATAGGCATCGTCGTCGCGCTTTACCGGTGCGCCGAAGAACGCCATGATCGCATCCCCGATGTACTTGTCGATAATACCGTTGTGACTCATGATGATATCAACCATCACCGAGAAGTACTGGTTGAGTGACTGCACCAGGTCATCGGGGTTCATCGCCTCGGAGATCGAGGTGAACGAGCGGATATCCGAGAAGAGCACCGACAGCACGCGGTTCTCGCCCACCAGCATCGACTCGGGATTCTCAAAGAAACGGTCGATCAGCTCCTGGGGCACGTACTTCTGAAAGATGTTGCGGACCTTGGCCTCTTTCTTGCGGGCCACTACCGCCTGCAGCGCGTACGATTTGATCTGGGCGTAAGCCCGATCCAGCTCCTCGGTCATGATGTTGAAGGTATGCGCCAACTCTCCGGTCTCATCGCGATACTGCACCGGCACGCGCTCGCTGAGGTCGTTGGAAGCGATGATCTTGCGCATCGAAGCAACCACGCTGCGCAGCGGCCGCGTCAGCGTTCCGGCAAACAGCACCAGGAACAGCACTGACAGCACAATAGAGAGCGCCAGGATAACCACCGTCTGGTAGGTAATGCGCTGAACGTCGCGGTAGAACACATCGTAGTGCTCGCTGTGCATGAAGTACCAGTCGTACGGTGCAAAGTAGAACCCCTTGGCAACCCGCTGCACGCCGCCCAGCTCGGGGGTTACCAGTTCAGTTGCCCGGTCCTGCACAAGCTGCTGCACAGTATGCCGCTCGTCCGGCAGAAGCTCGGTCTGATCGGTAGCCAGCACCAGTTGACCGTTGGAATCAAAGGCAAACACGGCCTCGGTTTCGCTGCGGATCATGCCGCGCGCGTAGCTCTCCATGCCGAACTTGGTTGCCTCAACCATCTCGGGAACATCGGTCAGCTCGTTGTCAACCAGCAACTGCCACTGGCTCATCGCGTAGCGCTCGAGTTCGAGCGTCTTGAAGTCCAGAAACTCGTGGGCTATGCGGGTAATCCCGGTGGTAGCGCTGAGGTAGGAACTGAGGCCGACCATCGCAACAGCCACCACCACTATCGGCAGAACTACCAGGACTACTTTGAACCGTATTCTCACGCTTACTGCTCCGCAAATACACGCCGCAGCAGGTCGGTCACCCGCGCGGCCGGATCGGTACGAATGGCGCGCTCCTGTTCGGCAATCAGCACAAACAGCCCGTCGAGCGTTGCGTCAACCACATAATTATCGACATCAAAGGTTACCGGCTCCACCAGCGGCAGACGGTTATAGCTGTCGATCACAAAACGGAACAGCGGCGTCAGACCGGTCTGATCCATCGCCTGCACCACAATCGGCTCAAAGCGCTCGGACAGCTCAGCGCGGGTGGTACGCTCAAAATAGCGCGTGGCCGCGTCTTCGGGGCCGCCGAGGATGCCGCGCGCATCCTCGAAGGTCATCGAGCGGACCGCTCGCAGCAGCACATCGCCGGCCTCAGCGGTGGCAGCTTCAGCGGCGCGGTTCATGCGCAGCTGGAACTCGTCCATCTGGCGCTCGAACCCGAGCCGACGCAAGCGCCGATCGACCTCGGTCAATTCCTGCGGCAGCGCGATCCGAATCAGCGGATTAGCGTAGAAACCGTCGAGCGCCGAACCCTGCTCCACGCTGTTGCGGCTTCCAACCTCCAGCGCCTCGATAAGGCCGGCAACTATCGTACGCTCGTCTGGGACACGTCTGCGTTCGACCTCGCCGATTACGTCATCCAGCGATGCACAACCGCTGAACGTCAGCAGCGCTGCAACAACGGTCAGCAGCGGCAGCGTACGACTGGCAATAGGGAAACAGAGTGATTTCACGGGCTAATCCCTTCCTGAAATGAGTCTAATTCTAAATCACAATAAATTCACGGGATCAACATCGATTTCAACGTAAACACCGGAGAGCGGCTTGCTCTGCCTGACTACGTCGCGGACCGCCGCGTGACCCCGGTCAAAAGAGCGCAGGCGGCAGATGAGCTGATAGCGGTGGTTGCCCGAGATAACCGCCAGTGGGCACTCTGCAGGCCCCAGGACCTCGGAGCCGTCGCGCATCAGCGGAGCCAGCTGATCAACCAACTGCTGCGCGCTGTTCTGGGCCTGGCCGCGGCTGCGGCTGCGTACCACCAGCCGGATGATGCGCGAGAACGGCGGAAACGCCAGTTGCTGGCGGATGGCCATCTCGGCCGCGTAGAACCCTTCAACATCGCCGCTTGCCGCACGCCGGATGGCATCGTGACCGGGACGCAGCGTCTGGATGATCACACGCCCGTCCGGCCGGTAGCGCCCGGCGCGCCCGGCCACCTGCACAATCAGGCCGAAGGTACGCTCGGCGGCGCGAAAGTCCGGCAGCGCCAGTCCAGTATCGGCGTGAATGATACCGACAAGCTTCACGCCGGGGAAATTGAGCCCCTTGGCAACCATCTGCGTACCCAACAATATGTCAATTGCTCCGGCGCGGAATTCGCTTAACGCCTGCTCAAGCACACCGCGTTTCTTGATGCTGTCAGCATCGATCCTCTGCACCCGCAGCGACGGAAAGCGCGTGCGCACGTCTTGCTCGACCTTTTCGGTGCCAAACCCCGAGTAGCCAACGTCCAGCGAGCCGCAATCGGGACACACGCTCACCGGCCGCGTCTGATAGCCGCAGTAGTGACAGACCATCGAATTGCGGCTCTGATGAAAGGTCAGCGAAACCGAGCAGCGCGTGCAGCGCATGCTGTAGCCGCAACTGCGGCAGAAGAAGAAGTGGGTGAACCCGCGCCGGTTAAGAAACAGAATCGTCTGCTGCCCCTGGCGATGGGTCTGCTCGATTGCCGCGGTCAGCTCGCGCGAGAGCGTTCCGTTTACCGGCTTCAAGTCCACAACCTCGATAGCCGGCATCGAACCACCGGCCAGGCGGCGGGAGAGAGTCAGTCGAGTAATGCGCTGCTGCTGCATCAGATGCCACGCTTCAACCGACGGGGTTGCACTACCCATCACCAGGCTTGCCTGCTCGTCTACGCAGCGCTTCATTGCAATCTGGCGCGCGTGGTAGCGCGGCGTAGCCCCCGACTTGTACGACCCCTCGTGTTCCTCGTCAACGATGATCATCCCCAGCCGCGGCAGCGGGGCAAACACCGCGCTGCGCGCCCCCACTACCACCGGCGCCTGGCCGCTGCGGATGCGTTTCCACTGCTTTAACCGCTGCGACGGGGTCAGGCGAGAGTGCAGCACGGCTGTGTGCGCACCAAAGCGCGTATGCACGGTTTCAACCAGTTGATGCGTCAACGCAATCTCCGGTACCAGGTAGATTACCCCGCGGCCCTGTTGCAGGACGCGCTCGGCAGCCTGCAGAAACACTTCGGTCTTGCCCGATCCGGTCACACCGTAGAGATAGAACAACCCGGCGGCGGTGGAGTTGATTGCCTCTACCGCGGCAATCTGTTCATCCGAGAGCTGCAGCGGTTGGGCACTGGGTATTTCATCGGCCGGCAGCGCCGGCGACTCGCTGTCGCGCCGGCCGCCGGGCAGCATCGCCGCCAGCGCCTCGCCCAATGAGCACAGGTAGAGCCGTGCCACCCACTTCGCCAGCTCCAGGTAGTGCTGATCGAACAGCGGTTCGGCGTCAATCACGCGCGTAACCGTCTTGAGCGCCGCGGGATCGGCGAGCGCCTCCGGCAGGTCATCGCGCTGTCCCACCACAACCCCGGCCAGCGAACGGCCGCCAAACGGAGCTACCACGCGGCAACCAACCGCGCACTCCTTCTCGGGGGCCCGATAGGTGAAGCTGCCGCTCAGGGGAAGGTTGAACGCCAGATCGAGGTAACGGCTCATGAGGAGCTGTCGAGCAGCTCGCGCAGCCGCTTGAGATCCTCCCACACCGGCCGGCGCCACTGATCGTTACGCAGTACTGCGCTGGGGTGATAGGTTGCAACAAGCGGTATATCGCGATACTTCCAGCTGCGTCCACGCAGCTTGCCGATGCCGTCTTCCTTCTGCAGCAACAGCTGCGCCGCGACCCGCCCTACACTCAGTATCGCGCGCGGCCGCACCAGCTCGATCTGTCGCGCAAGGTAGGGCGCGCACGCCTGGCTCTCTGAGGGCAGCGGGTCGCGATTGTTGGGCGGCCGGCACTTGACGATGTTGGTGATGTAGACGTTGCTGCTGCGCGAAAGCTCAACTGCCGCCAGCCACTTGTCCAGGTAGCGGCCGGCGGATCCCACAAACGGCTCGCCTTTGTGGTCTTCCTCGGCCCCCGGGCCCTCGCCGATAACCATCACCAGCGGATCCAGCACGCCGATGCCGGGAACGCCGTGGGTGCGGCCCTGGTGCAGCGGACAGAGCGTACAGCAACGTACCTGCTGTTCCAGTTCACGCAACTCGGCGGCCCTGTCGCCAGCGGACAAGGCAACCGGTGCGGCGCCGTCATAGCGCGCCGCTGCGATAGCGGTCGGGCGCTGCCGCCGGTAGCCGGCCTCCACGTAGTCGGTCAGCAAATCGAGGATAGTGTCCAGCTCAGTCAATAGCGAGTGATTCACGATAGCGCACCTTGTGCAGGAACAGCCCGCGTCCCGGCGCCGCCAGATGCGCGCGACTGCGGTCCCGTGCCTGCAGAATATCCACAAAGGTGGACTCGCCGCAAGCCTCGCACGCCAGAATCGTCGCGACAATTGTGCGCACCATCTTCCACAGAAAGGCGTTGGCGGATATCTGGAACACGATGAACGGCGGCCGCGGCACAAAAGCCGCACTCTCTACCCGCCGCACAGCGTGCCCTCCCTCTTTGGGCGGCATCCCCAGCGATGAGAAGTCGTGCTCTCCAACCAGCTGTGCCGCCAGACGGTTGAGCAGCGCGATATCCGGTGTGCGGCTGATGCGATGACAGTAGTTGCGGTAGCGCGGCAGCTGAACCGGTGATACCAGCAGCTGGTAATGGTAGGTCCGCAGCACAGCGTCGTAGCGCGCGTGGAAATCGTCGGCCACCTGACGGCTGCGCAGCACCCTGACATCCAGCGGCAGCTTGCTGTTGATTGCGTCACGGAAGCGCTCGCTGGGTATCGATGCCATGGTTGTGTGGAAGTTGGCGCGCTGCTCATTGGCGTGCACACCGCTGTCGGTGCGCCCGGCGGCGTACAGCACAACGCGCGCGCCGTGCAGTTGGCCGAGCGCACGCTCGAGTTCGCCCTGCACGGTTCGATCACGGCGCTGGAGCTGCCAGCCGCAGAAATCGGTACCATCGTACGCCAGGTCCAGCAGGATGTTGCGGCTATTCATTGTCCTGTTCTGGATCCACGTTCTCGAGACCGAGCTCGTGAGCGATCTCTTCGTAGACCTCGCGCGCGTTGTCCAGAATTGCCGCCGGTTTGTCCCTGGAGGCGCGTCCCATCCCGAATATCCTTGCAACGGTGCGTTTGGAGCGCCCGAGCGCGATGCGCCGTTTCTCCTTGTCCTTGCGCGGCCCGTAGAGCCAGTCGAGCAATCCGGCAATGTAGAGGATACCGTCGTAGCCGTAGTTCTTGTCCAGATCGGGACCCAGATGAAAGCTGTTGGGAATACTCTGCTTGCCGTTCTGCTCCTGTTCAACCGCCAGTGCGTAGAAGAACCGCGCCTTGCGATAGAACAGGTGGGCCAGCTTGTCGTAGTTCTCCTTGGGCTCCTGAGCGGCAAGGTCATTGCAGATCCACGCCGCGCGCAGGCAACTCAAACCCTGCTTGACAGTGGGGCCAAACTCCCTGGGGAAAAAATCGTAGCACATCACGGCCAGCAGGTAGCCGGCAAGCCCCTCCTTCAAACCGCGGGGGCGCGTGAAATCAATCCCGTCCAGTATCTGCGCAACGGTCTCAATGCGATCCTGCGTGGCTTCAAACAGCCTGCTTCGCGTCTCCTGCGGCACGTTACCGAAGTCCTGGCTGTAGGCGCTGTAGTAGCACGACGGGCAGACTACCACCGGATAGATCAATGGATAGACCGCGCCGTACTTCTTGGACGGCTCGTAGGTGCGGCGCAGCTCTCGCGTCAGGTTACCGGCTATCAGACGGCCCCGACCGGTGCGCATCTCCTCGCGGAAGAACTTGGTCTCGCAGACGGGGCACTCGGTTGGCGTCTTGGAAAAGAAGCTGACACCGGTACTTTCACTTTGCATCGCTTGGCCCTCCGGCTCAGTCGTCACCCTCGATCACAATCATCGCAATCGCATTGTCCTGTTCGTGAGTTAAAGAGATAAAAACGCGGCTGCCACCAATGCGTTCGAGCGCCGCGCGGGCACTGCCCTCAAGCTGCAGCGCCGGCTTGCCGAGCTCATCGTTGGAGACGTAGACGTCGCGCAGCGACAGGTTGCGCAAGCCGGTACCGAGCGCCTTGCCGTACGCTTCCTTGGCCGCGAAACGCGCCGACAGCGCCAACACCGAGGCGTCTCCGCGATTCATTACCGCCTCTACCTCGCTGGAATGAAAGAACCTGCGCAGCAGATACGGTTGATCAATCCAGGCTCGCATCCGTGAAACCTGTACCACGTCAATCCCGATTCCGCGTATCATTGCTGCTGCACCACCTCAACTTCAATCTGTGACGGCTCGTAGCGCAGCACCAGCAGGCCGCGTGGAACATCAGGGCGCACCGCGAGTTGATAGCTCCCCGGGACGCTGATTGCCGAGGCATCAACTATCAGCTGAACGTCGTTGGGTTGAATCTCGTCCAGGTCAAATTGGCGCCCCTGGACGCGCACTGAACCGCTGGGCAACGAAGATACAATTGTGAGTCCCTCAGCCAGTCCGAGCAGTACGGTCTCCACCGGCTCAAAGGTGTGCAGCACCACCGACTCTTCGATCACACCGCGAAACTCAACCACATCACCGCCGATGATCTGTACCAGCGGATCGGGCTGGATCAGCCGTACGCGTACCGAAAAATCGCTGTTGCGCCCGGCAAGCTCGATATCCTCGGTTTCTATAGAATAGACCTCTTCCACAATCGATCGCGGCCCCTGGACCTCCACGGTGGATGGCGACAGCTGGTACTGGCCCAGCTGGTAACCCGGCGGCGGAAAGCCACTGAGAGACGGCAGAACCTCTACACTGCGGCGCTCACGTTGCTCCAGAGTCACGGAAATCTCGATCGGGTCAACGCGAATCTCCAGCGGCTCTACATCCAGCGCACTGCCGCGTTTTTCCACCTGCACCGGCACGCGGTATACGCCGTCATTGCCGTAATCGCTCAGATCAGCGAACGCACGCACATCATCTTCCAGGATGCGGAACACATCATCGCCGTCACCGCGAAGGGTCACGCGCACACGCTGCGTGTACGGTGCCGCCGGAACAAAATCAGCCGGCAGGACAAGCTGCAGCGGTACACTGAAGTAGCGCTCTTCCAGGCGAGAGACGTTGTTGAAGACCACCAGCAGCACCGCAGCCGCCAGCGACAGGATCTTGGCCGGCCAGTTGTTGAGCAGCCGATGAATCGAAAGGCTAATCTTCAAAAGCCACTACCTCCTGGTCGGCCACGGCCGCGTCGGTCAGTCGCAGCAGCTGGATCAGTTTGCGGCGCACTTCCTCGATTGTCATGTCGTAATAGAGATTGGCTTCATAGGCCAGCGACAGCGCGCCGGTCTCCTCTGAGACCACCAGAACAACCGCGTCACTCTCCTCGGCCAGGCCGAGGGCAGCTCGATGTCGGGTACCGAAACTGCGCCGAACATCGAGCTGCTCGGAAAGCGGCAGAAAACAGCCGGCAGCCGCAACCTTGCCGTCCTCTATGACCACCGCGCCATCGTGCAGCGCGGTATCGTAGGCAAAGACCGTCAGCAGTAACTCGGAGGTCAGCTCGCCGTCGATACGCGTACCGCTGTCAATGATATTCTTCTGCCCCACGTTGCGGGTAAACACGATCAGCGCGCCGCGACGCCGGTAAGACAGCGCTTCGGCAGCCTTGATCACCGCGTCCAGCTGATACGGCTTTGAGCCGCTGGAGAACTCGAGCAGTCTCCCCTGCCCGATTCGCGTGAAGATCTTGCGCAGCTCGGGCTGAAATATGATCGCGATCCCGATCACCAGACTGGGGGCCAGCATGTTGAGGATCCACAGCAACGTACGCAGATTGAGAAAGAACGCCACCACGTAGGTCAACGCAACAAACAGCGCCCCCTTGACCAGCTGCACCGCACGGGTCTGCACCAGGATCTGGTAGCCTTTGTAGATGATAAAGGCCAGAATGATGATGTCGAGTGCCGGCAGCACCAGATCGCGCAGGAACCAGACATTCAGCAGCCAGTTCACAGCGCGGCCACCTTGTTGCCGGCAACTGCCGACAACACTCGTAGTGCATCAACGGTTTCAGCCACGTCGTGAACGCGCAGAATGTGAGCACCGGCCTGCGCGGCTAACAGATGCACCGCGAGCGATCCGGCCAGCCGCTGCTGCGGCGCGCGCGGGCTGTCGCCGTCCAGCAGACTGCCGATGAAGGATTTGCGCGAAGCACCAATCAGCAGTGGGTAGCCGATCCGGCTCAACTCAGCAACTCCGCAGAGGATAGCCACGTTGTCCTGCAGACGCTTACCGAAGCCGATCCCCGGATCGAGGATTATCTGGCGCCGCGCTACGCCCGCGCGCTGCGCCTCGGCGGCAAAATCGAGCAGTTCACGGCTTATCTCGCCCGTAACGTCATCGTAGTGCGGCTTGTGCTGCATGGTGCGCGGAGTTCCGCGCATGTGCATCAGAATCACCGGCAAACCGTGGGTTGCGGCAAATCCGGCAAGCTCGGGATCGTCGCGCAGCGCCGAAATGTCGTTGATTATGTCGGCTCCCGCCTCTACCGCGGCGGCGGCAACCGTCTGTTTTCTGGTATCGATCGAGATAGGGATAGCGGAGAACTCGCGGATGGCGCTGATCGTGGGCACCACGCGCTCGATTTCGAGCTCGGCGCTGACGTAGTCGCTACCGGGACGGCTCGATTCGCCACCAATATCGAGGATGTCCGCGCCGGCGTCGATCATCGCGCGCGCAACACTGATCGCCTGATCCGGCGATGCAACACGGCTGGAAGCGAGGAACGAGTCGGCGGTACAGTTGATAATGCCCATAACCAGGGTTCTATGACCCAGCACGAGCGATCTGTCTCGAGGAAGTGTTACCGTGAACATGGTTGCCCGCCGCCGCTTCTCCAGAATCGGTTGTTCGCTACAATACCACAGCGAGAAGCTCTCTTCAATCGGCCGGCAACCGAAAACCCCGCAACGCGGTTACACGGGGCCGGACAGGCTATTTGCCCTTCTTCTTGTGGCGGTTCTTTCGGAGTTTCTTCTTTCGCTTATGAGTCGAGATCTTCTTTCGTTTACGCTTTCGTCCGCAAGGCACCTATCTTGCTCCTTTTGTGCTGTCAATGGTTCGCGTATATGCCCAAAGCGGGCGCTATCTGCCATACAGGAAACCTTACCATACTGAAAGCTGAAACCGATGTCAAGCTGCCGGGTTCACGCGCCGGTTGCGTCATTGCCGTGCAGCAGAGGCGCCACGCGCTCGGCAATCAGCTGGTGACTGTCCGCGCCGACCCATTGGACCGACGGCATCTGCCGAAAGAACGTCAGCTGGCGCTTGGCGTAGCGGCGGCTGTTGCGCGCAATCGCGGTCTCGATAGCGCCGGCCACCTCGGGGTCACGTGCTGCGGCAAGTCCTTCTGCGGCAATCCGCGGATGCTCGAAAAACTCGCGGTAGCCGATGGCGCGCAACCCGGGGGCGTCCGGACCGTAGCCCGCCGCGGCCAGCGCCTGCACCTCGTCAACCAGGCCCTGCTCGAACATGCACCGCACGCGGCGGTTGATACGCTGGTAGAGCTCAGTGCGGGGCCGATCGATGGCGATGATCAGCGGGGCCACGTCGGCGCGCAGGCTGACGGGACGGACAAACTGTGAGCGCGGAACACCGCAGCTGTGGTATATCTCGAGCGCGCGCACGATTCGGTAGCGGTCAGCCGGCGCAATGTGCGCCGATGACTCCGGGTCAACCCGGCACAGTTCAGCGTAGAGCGCATCGAGCCCCTCGCTCTGCAGGCGCTGCACCAGGCGGGCACGAACCTCCGGACTGGCAGCCGGGGCCTGCGGCAAACCGCACAGCAGGGTACGGATGTAGAACGCCGTCCCACCGCAAACCACCGGTAAACGGCCGGCAGCAGAGATCCGGGCTGTCAGCGCATCGGCGGACTGCACAAACTCGCCGACGTGATAGCGCTGATCCGGCGTTTTGATGTCCAGCAGATGGTGAACCAGCAGTTCGCGTTGCCGCCGTGACGGTTTAGCGGTGCCAATGTCCATACCGCGATAGACTTGCATCGAATCGGCGCTGATCACCTCGGCATTGTGTGAGTTGAATAGCTTGAACAGAAGCTCGGTCTTCCCTGAAGCGGTTGGACCAAAGAGGCAAAAGAGTACCGGCGGTTTACTCTTCGATCTGATACTGCACCTTGCGCGTGAGAACCTGCCGGATAGCCGTGGACACCACCTTACCCTGGTTGCGCTCTAACTCCTCGTCACCGGTAACGCTGAGCTGAAAGGCGCGGCGTATAGCGGCGCGGGTCACCTCGTAAATGTTGCTGTCTTCTTGTATCAGGAGGTCCAAAGGAAGTACCATCTCACTCTCCGAACGTTTCTCGTCCACGCGTCACCCGCTTATGTATAGATTCGTACTGGAAATATAGCAGCGCAGCGGTTGAGAATCAAGCCCCGCCGCGCCGGCGCCCCGCCGCGCAAGGCTACTTGACCACAACTGACGCACCGCGATATCGTAGCCGCATTCTATGAAAGCAATCGAGTCCGTCTACATTATCGGCGCCGGCGGCCTGGGTGCAGCCTACGGTAGCGCCATTCAGCGCGCCAAACCGGCGTCGGCAGCGTTCCTGGCAGACGGGGCGCGCTTGCAGCGCTTGCAGCAGGATGGCGTTGTGGTCAACGGTGAACACTTCCGCCTGCCCGCGATCAATCCGCAGAACGCCCCCGCAGCAGATCTGATTCTGCTGACGGTCAAGTACCATCAGCTCGACGAAGCTATCAAGCTGATGCAGCCGTGCGTTGGCGAGCATACGCTGATCCTGTCGCTGCTCAACGGAATTGACAGCGAAGAGATTCTCAGTGCCCGGTTTGACAGCCGGCGCGTGATTCACGGGCTCAGTCTGGGGATAGACGCGGTCCGCGAAGGGAATCACATCAGCTGTTCCAGCTACGGCGTGATCTATTTTGGCCACCCGCGCAATGATCCGCCGGCACCCGAGATTGTAGCGATCCAACGCTTCTTCTCGTCGTGCAACATCCCCTGCGAGGTCCCGCCGGATATGCTACGCACGCAGTGGTGGAAGTTCATGATTAACGTCGGCATCAACCAGCTGTCCGCGGTTCTGCAGCTGCCCTACCGCGCCTTCCAGGTCAATCCCCACGCGCGTACGCTGATGGATGCCGCCATGCACGAGGTCATCGCTCTGGCGCAGGCGCACGCTATAGCGCTCGACGGAGACGACATCAGTCGATGGCACACGATTCTCGATCAACTGTCTCCCGACGGCAAGACTTCGATGCACCAGGATGTCGAACAGCGGCGCAAGACCGAGGTCGAGATGTTCGCCGGGAAGATTATCGAGCTTGGCGAGCAGTCTTCGGTTGCAACGCCGGTGAACCGGATGCTGTTTGACCTGGTACGCGCTAAAGAGGCAGCCTACCTGGAGTAGTCAGCCCGGCCTGATCAGGCTCGGACGCATCAGACGCGCTTGAGCGCAATTGGATCCAGGTTGAGGATTCCGTCGCTGGCGATGTTGTCCTGCACCATGAACTCGCAGCAGGTTGTAATCAGAGTCTCGAGGCGTGCCGGTTCGTACGCCGGGTGATCAACCTCTATACTGAGCGTAAACGTGTGGGTTTCGCGGTCATCGCGTACCGCTGCGGGCCAGAAACTGTAGTATCCGTTGGTACTGTGCTGGGTAATAAACGGATTGGGCCACCCCGGCTGAGCCGACTCTGCGGTCCGGCCGTCTACTGAGAGCCTGACCGAAGCGCCGTCAACCGCGGCACCGCTGTGGCTGTCTACCACCTTGCCGAACAGCTGGGGAAGGTTGTGAACCGGGCTGATCTCCTCATCAACCGACAGCCCGCGCGTTCCGTCGGCAGCAAACGGCTTGCGCCGCCGCTCTATGAGCTCGATACCCTCGTTTACCAGCACCAGAATTCCGATCATGCTGCCCAGCGAGCTGCTGTTCTCATCAAGATGCTCGGCCGCCAGCCGCGTGAAGCCGCGCTCGCTCATGATGTAGCGCGGAGGAACCCGGTTGAGCACGTATGCCGCTACATCCTTGATTACCGCTGGGTCACCGCGCAGACTCGGGCGGTCTTCCAACGCAATATCGATTGCCTTCAGCACGATATCTTCCTGATAGTTCTTCAACTGCACCGTCTGTTCCGTCCTCAAGAACATAAGGTAGCCCGCCTGGAGCCGGAATTCTATTTCTCTCGATTCTTATTGCGTTCAAGCGCGGGCATTGCGGCAGACACTATGCGCTCGGCAATCTGCTCGGGGAGCAGCGATTCAGTGTCGATCAGCAGATCGACGAAGTCATGATGGTTGTTATCGATATTGTAGAGTTTGAGGTAGCGATGGCGATCGCGTTCGTCGCGCAGCCTGGTGCGCTCCAGCACCGCCGCGTAGCTTCCACCCTCGCGGCGCCAGATCCGCTCGGCGCGTACCTCCAGCGGAGCGGTGAGATAGACCGTCAGGTCAGCCTCGTCCTTCAGCAACCACACCGCAAGGCGCGACCCCAGAACACAGGATCCCTGGCGCGCCATTTCCACCTGACGTCGATCCAGGTAACGATCCCAGCTGGAATCGCTCTCAGCCATGCGGCACAGTTCATCAAAATCTATACCACGCTCTTCGGCAATGCTGTGGAAGGTATAATTCACCAGGCGCAGCCCCAGTCGGTCAGCCACCATTCGGCTGACCGTGGAATTGCCGCAGCCGCTTCTACCCGATATCGCTATGGTCACCATGAAGGCCCCGCGTGACTACTCGACGTTGCGTAACTGTTCACGGATATTCTCCAGCGCATCTTTCATTTCAACCACCTGCCGGCTGATATCCAGCACGAAGCTCTTGGAACCGACGGTATTGACCTCACGATTGATCTCCTGGCACAGGAAGTCGAGGCGTTTCCCCTGCGCGCCGCTGTCACCAAGCGCTGCATCCAGGCCCTCGAGGTGCGATTCCATACGGCTCAGTTCTTCGTGTATCGAGTACTTCACCAGCAGCAGCGCTGTCTCACTGTAGACGCGCGTCATGTCGACTTCATCACCCAGCACCTCGGCAAATCGGGCGCGTACGCTGTGGCGCAGCCCCTCTTCCATTTGCGGTGCAACAGCGGCAACCGCCTGCAGCGCCGTTTTCAGCCGCGCAAGCTGGCCGCGAATATCGCGCACGGTGGCCTGCCCCTCGCGATCGCGCTCGCTGTCGAAGCCGGCCCACGCCCGCTCGAGCAACTCGAAGACAACCGCACGATAGTCGCCGATTTCGCGTTCCTTCTCGACCTGCACCACTTCATCAAAACGCAGCAGGTGCTCGATTGTCAGCGGTTCGTTGAATCCGCCAACCTCGCGCAGCCGCTGCAGCGCATCTCGATACGCCGCTACGGTGCCCGCGTCGATGTGAACACGCACGTTCTGCGCCAGCTCGCGCACACGCAGCACAACCTCCACGCGCCCACGCTTGACTCTGCCGCCGATATAGCCGCGAATCTCCGGTTCGAGCACCGCAAGGAAACCGGGCAGCACCACGCTGATATCGAGATATCGATTGTTGTACGACTTGAGCTCCAATGAGGCCTGCAAAGCGTCATCGTGGTGCTCGGCGTGACCAAATCCTGTCATGCTCTTCATCAGGCCGGCTCCCGCTGGCGCTGCTGCAGCAGTCTCTCGCCGATCTGCCAGTTGTTCCCCGCTCCCATTGTTACAAACAGGTCCCCGCGCTGCAGCAGTCGCTGCAGCGGCCGTACTGCGTCCATCGGTTCTTCGATATAGTGTACGTCAGCGTGGTAGCGGCGCGTTCGATCGGCGAGGTCATTTCCTGCAATTCTTCCGTCGAAGCGCTCCCGCGCCGAAGCGTAGATCCGGTGCAGCACAACAACATCGGCGATGGCCAGACTGCGCGCAAAGTCGTCCAGCAGCGCCGCAGTCCGAGAATAGGTGTGTGACATGAAATCTACTACCAGCCGGCGGCGCGGATAGAATGCGCGCAGCCCTTCGAGGGTAGTACGGATGGCTGTTGGATGATGGCCGTAGTCATCGATAAACAGTACGCCGCCGGCTTCACCGACCACCTCGCTGCGGCGCCGGGTGCCGCTGAAAGAGGCCAGCGCGCTGCGCAGCTGCGCTCTGTCGGGTTGCACGCCAAAACGCCGCGCCAGGCAATCCAGCACCGCAACCGCGCCGGCTGCGTTCAGCGCATTGTGTGCACCGGGTACGCGCAGGAGCCACGGCGCCGCATCGCGTCCCAGCTGGAAGCGCACCGTAGCGGGAACCAGCTCGACGTTGCTGAGGCGATAGTCTCCCTCGGCGCTGCGGCCGTAACCGATCAGCTTCAGATCGGACCGCTCTTGGGCAACGGCGGCGCAAACCTCCTGCGCTGCGGGATCATCGGCGCAGTAGATCAGAACGCCAGCCTGGGGCAGCCGCCGGACATAGTCGGCAAAGGCGCTCTGAATATCCTGCAGATCACGATAGTAATCGAGGTGGTCGGGTTCGATTCCGGTGATCAACAGCACATCCGGGTGAAACGAGAGAAAGTGGCGCCGGTATTCGCAGGTCTCGGCCACCAGGAACCGGTTACCGCCGCTATAGGTCGACCGCCCGTTGAAGTTAGTTACCGCGCTTCCAACCAGCACCGATCCTGGCAGCCCCAACTGTCGCACCAGCGTACCGACTAGTGCGGCGGTGGTGGTCTTGCCGTGTACTCCGGCAATACCAACGGCAAACTGACCGGCCGACAGCCCACCGAGAGCTTCGGTATAACTCATCAGCGGCGTGCCGCGCTCGGCAGCGTGCAGCAGCTGCGGATGAACCGCCGGATCGTAGGCTGCCGAGTAGATCACCGCTTCGCTGTCATCCGGGAGCCGATCGGCATCGAAGCTCTCGATTACCGGGATTCCCAGTTCGGCAAGGATGCCGTCGGTGTAGAAGCGCTCGTGGGTATCCGAGCCGCAGATCTGCACCCCCTGCTGCTGCAGCAGCTCAGCGAGGGCGGTCATTCCGGTTCCTTTGATACCTACCATGAACAGGCGGGTGAATTGACGGGGTGGTGTGCCGCCGGACATGTCGGTATACTATGGTAATCGTTGTCTTTGTGCAATCCAATCCTAGCGCCGGGAGTAGGCTCCTATAATGAAGCAGCTGTACTTGAGCGTGCGCCGCGGCGCAGCCCATTTTGCCAAGGGAACGGTTATCGGCATTGCAAATATCATTCCCGGGGTCAGCGGCGGCACCATTGCCGTGGTACTGGGCATCTACGACCGCCTGATTGCGGCTATCAACGCCATTCTCGCGCGCGATCGTGCCGCGATTGCCGAACTCCCCTTCCTGGCGCTGGTCACTGCCGGCGTGCTCTGCGGTATCTTTTTCTTCGCCGGGGCGTTTGAGCATCTCTACGTTATCTATCCCCATGAAATCGCCTTCCTCTTCCTGGGGTTGATTCTGGGCGGTCTTGGCCCGCTGTGGCACACCGCGACGCGCAATCGGCTGCGGTCGTGGCACGCGCTGCCGTTTCTGGCTGGACTGGCGCTGGTTCTGCTCCTGCTGCTGACGCTGAGCACCTCGGGAGAGTTCGGCGGCCGGCTGCCGCCGCTCTCGGCTACCGTCTCGCTGCTGCTGATAGCCTCCGGCGCGGCTGCAGCCGCCGCCATGGTGATTCCCGGCATCAGCGGTTCGCTGATCCTGCTACTGATGGGCACCTACGGACCGATCCTGCACGCAGTCAGTGAGCGAAACCTGGCGGCGCTGGCGCTGGTGATGCTGGGAGTGTGTATCGGCGGGATCGCGGTAACGCGGCTGATCGCGTTTGTGCTGCAGCGCGCCCCGGCGGCCGCCTACAGCGCAATTATGGGTCTGGTTATCGGCAGCCTGCCGCGGCTGTTCCCCGGGATACCCGAGGGGCCGCGCCTGATCGCGGCGGTGGCGGCGTTTGCACTGGGCTTTTCAATCGCGATCATGATCGAGCCCAGGGAGCATCGACGCACCCGCGGCACACCGCCGCAGGAATCACAGCAGCGCTGAGGGCTTAGTCGCTACAGCCGAGCCCCTGTCTGCGATCGGCATGGAAGAAGTCGTAGACTACCTCATCGCAGCACGCGTTGGCTTCTTCGAGAGTACCATCAAAGAGCACCCTGCCGTCATCGAGGAAAAGGATGTGGTCGGCGATTCGGCGGATGCTGGTGAGCTCGTGGGTAACCGCTACCAGCGTAATGCCGAAGCGTTCAGCCATGCCGATTATCAATGAGTCGAGCGTCTTACTGGTCATCGGGTCGAGACCGGCCGATGGCTCATCGAAGAACAGAATCTCAGGATCAAGCGCCATTGCGCGCGCCAGCGCGGCTCGCTTCTTCATGCCGCCCGACAGCGCCGAGGGGAACAGATGCGTCACGCCGTGCAGCCCCACCCGGTTGAGTTTGGTATCGACGATGCGTGTGATCAGCCGCGGCGGCAGTCTGGTGTGCTGTTCGAGCGGAATGGCGATGTTGTCGTGTACCGAGATCGAGTCCAGCAGGGCTCCGTTCTGGAACAGCATGCCGATGCGTCGCCGTACGTCGCCAAACTGCTCTTCCGAGAAATCGGTGATCTCCTGCCCAAACACTTCTATCGAGCCCGAGCTGGGAGTCTCCAGCTTGACGATATTGCGCAGCAGCGTGGTCTTGCCGCAGCCACTGCGCCCGGCGATGACGGTAATCTGCCCCGGATAGATATCAGCGCTGACGTTCTTGAGCACTTGGGTCTCACCGTAGGAGAAGTTGAGATCCCGAATTCGCACTACCGCAGCTGCCACCGCCACCTCCGCTAAACACGTTTACAGGTACGTGAAGCTGAATATCACATCCACAACAATTACCGTGAAGATCGACGCAACCACCGCCTGGGTGGTGGCGCGCCCGACACCGGCAGCGCCTCCGGAGACGTGGAACCCCGAGTAGCTGCCGATGATCACGATCACCCACGCAAATACCAGGCTCTTGGAAAGTCCGGTAACCAGATCCGAGAGCTTCAGCACCGCAAACACGCGATCGGTGTAGGCGGTCAGCGTCAGATCGAGCATTGTCAGCGAGATGATCAATCCGCCGATCAGTCCGATCACAATTGACAGCGACGCCAGCAGCGGCATAGCCACCGTCATCGCCTGAAACTTGGGCACCACTACGTAGTCGATGGGATCGATACCCATGGTGCGCAGCGCATCGAGCTCATCACTGACCTTCATGGTGGCGATCTCTGATGCGATGGCCGAGCCGCTGCGCCCGGCAATGATAATGGCGGTCATCAGCGGACCCATCTCGCGCACCATCGAGATCGCCAGCAGGTCCGCCACAAAGATGTTGGCGCCAAACTGGCGCAACTGCGCCGCTGACTGCAGCGCCAGAATCCAGCCGATGATCAGCGACAACAGTCCCACAATGCCAACCGCGTCGGCTCCGATGATACGCAGGTTCTCGATGACCGCACCGCGCTTGTGGCCACGAGAACTAAACAGCGACCATATCGAGCGGTGGAACACCTCAGCGCAGAGCTGCATTGCCTCGCTGACGGTATCGCGCAGCATCAGCGTCCAGGAACCCAGCCGCTCGAGCAGCGAGGCGCGGCGCAGGCTGGAGGCTGCGTCATCTGCGTCTGCGCGCAGCAGATCAATGGCGGCGGCGACCTCCGGCGAGGCGCCAACCACGCTGCACTGCTGTCCCCGCTGCGCTGCGATCTCATCGATAAGCGCCAGCCCGGCGCTGTCGATGCGCGTGACCCCGGCGATATCTATCCGCTCAACCGTTAGCCCGCGGCGAAACCCCATGCGCTTGCGCAGACGGCGGGTGTAGACCGCGTAGAGCCGCGGAACGCTACCGTAGACAAGTTCTCCCTCAAGATAGAGCGTTGCCTGCTTCAGTCTCATGCTGCGCTCATAATGGGCTCACGATCGCTGGTAGTAGGCGATCACCCGATCACCAAACTTGACCGCTTCTTCAAGCAGAATAGTGTTGACCCGCAGCACAAACGTTGCAATCCGGTTATCCGGCAGTGGATCGAAGCGCTCAAAGCGATGCTCGACCAGTATCGTCTGGTCTGCCTGACGCCGCAGCTGCAGTACCGCTGCAACACGGGCCTGCGGTTCAATGTTGTTGCAGCAGATATGCTCAACTACGCGCAGTTCGCTGTACACTTCGAGATCGGGCCGCTGCACGCGGTGGTGGCGCTGTATCTCCTCGAACAGTGTCCGCTCGCGCAGTGAGTCGGCCAGCAGATCAGCCATGGCAACACCGAGGTCTACACCCCACAGGTCTGTGGCGCGGTAGGTTATCTGTGGCCCGTCGCTGCGCTGAACGATCTGGCGCCGCTCGTAGGTGCGATTGACGCGACCGTCCAGCACGTGCACCACTTCGGAAATCGGCTGCGCGGGCGAAGAACCGATCTCCACGTCGGGCTGCTGATAGTCGATCACGTAGTAGTTGGGCGGCGCCGGCGCCGGTGCCAGCAGACATCCGCTGAGCAGCAGCGCGCTTGCCACAATGCCGGAAAGGACGCGTAGGTTGCTTATCGTGAACCTCCTCGAGTACGCAACAGGGCGCCGGGGTTTTCGCTGATCTGCAGCGCAAAGTCGTTGAGGTAGATCATGGTCTCGCGCAGCACCTCGATCGAACTCACCAGGTTACGGCGACTCTGCATAACCGTCAGGTCGATATCGGCAATTGTCTGGCCGGCATGTTCGGTTGTGCGGTTGATGTTGTCGATCATCGCAGGCAGATCGAGATCAGCGGTCTGTTCGTCGATCCGCGCAATCACACTGCGGAACGACAGCGAAGACTCCGCTAGATTGTCACTGGCAACCTGCATGTTGGCAAGGATGATGCCGACAGATTCGCGATTCTCGTACACCAGGGCGTTGAGGTTTGCCAGCAGTTCAGCAAACTGCCTGCGGTTTGCCTCATCCAGCAGCTCAGAAACGTCTCCCAGTACACTCTGCAGGCCAAGCGCGATGCTCTCGGCCGGCTGCGTGAAGCGCGCAAAGGCACTGCGGCCGGCGGGAATCTGTTGCCCGCTTCTCAGGATAGGCGCCTCGTTACTGCCACCGGTCAGCTCGATCTGCATCAGGCCGGTGATGCCCACCGGCACCAGCTGTGCCTGGACGTCGGCGGGAATTCGCGTGCCCTCGGCCACACTGATTTCTACGATCACGGTGCTCACATCCTCGGGGTGCAGGAACATACCGTTGACCGTGCCGATGTCGATTCCCTGGTATCGAACCGTACCGCCGACCTGAAGCCCGTTGACCGACGTATCGGTATAGTGGATCTCGTACTCATCGTAGTGGCGAAACCACTCACTGCCGGCAATCGAGAAGAAAAACAGAAACAGAACGCTGGCGGAAATCAGAACAAAGAGCCCGACGCGCAGTTTGCTTGTCCGGCTTACCATAGACTACCTCTCTCGGCCACAGCACGCCAACCTCAGGATGCCCTCATATTAGGCACTGCGTCCTGAACCGTCAAGTTGCCGCTCCACTTCTGCTTGTGCTGCCACCTGTGCTACAATCCGCAGCAGCACAGACAGGAGAGAAACCGAACATGCAGCCGCAGAACGAAGAACACAAAACGATAACCGAGTTGATTATGCAGGCCAAGCGCGAGGCCACCGCCGAGACCGACACCGAACCGGAACCCGAGTTGACCAGCGCGGTCGACTGGCCGGTGGCGTGTACCGTTGGCCCCGGCCTCGAAGGGGCAATCGCCTGCGAGACCCGGGTCGGCTACGTCAACGGCAAGAAGGGCTGGCTGATATACCGCGGCTACGACATCTTTGACCTCTGCGCGCATTCCAGCTACGAGGAGGTCTCGTACCTGCTGCTGCACGGTCAGTTGCCGTCAAGCAGCGAGTTCGAGGAGTACAGTAACCGGCTGCGCCGCTATCGCGATATCGGTCAGACGCTGCGGTTGTTCATGAGCTTCCCGATTGAGCAGTTGCACCCGATGGCGGCGCTGCGCCTGGGTACCAACCTGATGCGCCAGAAACAGACCTATCGCGACCTGGACGTAGACCCCGACCACGCCCCGATTGCCGCCGACGAGGACTCGATTGCCATGGAGACCCCACCGTTGGGAGAAAAGGAGGCAATCTACGAGTTCGCCAGCGGCGCGCATACACGGCCCGAGAAAGCCTCGGACGACCTGACCGGCAGCGAAGATATCGACAGCTGCTACCATCTGATATCCGGCGTGGCAACCCTGGCGGCAGCGATTGTACGGCTGCGGCGCGGCAAGTTCCCGCTGGAGCCACGGCAGGATCTGAGTCACGCGGCCAACCTGCTCTACATGATCAACGGCGAGGTCCCGTCGGTACTCGAGGAACGAATCATGGACATCAACCTGATCCTGCACGCCGATCACGGAATGAACGCCAGCACATTTGCCACTATGGTGGTGGCCTCGACACTGTCGGACATCTACTTCTCGATTGGCGCCGGGATCAGCGCCCTCAACGGGCCGCTGCACGGAGGTGCCAACGAGGAGGTAATCAAGACGCTCGGCGAAATCGGCAGCCCCGACAACGTTGACCACTGGTTTGAGACCGCCGTGGCAGATAAGCGCAAGATTCCCGGATTTGGGCACCGCGTCTATAAGGCCTACGATCCACGCGCCAGAATTCTGGCCCCGCTGGCCGAGCGCATGGCCGCCAGCCGCCCCGAACTGCACCAGCTGTACCAGACCGCCAAGAAACTGGAACAGCGCGTTGTGGCTGAATACGGCGAACAGAAGAAGATCTTCCCCAACGTCGACTTCTACTCAGGACTGCTCTACAGGGCGATGTCGATTCCGCAGAACTTCTTCACGCCGTTGTTTGCCGTGTCGCGGGTTGCCGGATGGACTGCACGCGTGATCGAGTATCTGGAGCACAACCGCATATTCCGACCGCGCGCTATCTATACCGGAGACCTGACTGCGCAGTATCGCAGCATCGAGACGCGCTGAAATCTCGTTACTCTGCCAGCGCCGAGGCGCACATTACCGCCGCGGCAACCGCGGCGGTCTCAACCCGCAGTACGCGCGGGCCCAGGCCAACGCTGCGCCAGGCGCGCTTGTGGAACAGCGTGCGCTCGGCTGCGGTCCAGCCGCGCTCACTACCCACCGCGTAAACCAGCGGCGCTTCAACACGCGCCGCAAAACCGAATCCGGTTCCCGCGGTGGACGCCGTGGCTTCGTCAAAGAAGAGACGGGTGCGCGGAGCTGCACCGTCAAACTGGTCAAGCAGATCCAGGCCGTGCGCCACGGAACGCGCGCTGTGAACCCGCGGCAGAGCGGTGGCACCCGCCTGCTCGGCGCCTTCTATCAGATAGCGGCGCCAGCCATCGGCCTGCCACAGCTTGCTGCAAAGATAGCTGCGTTCGCCCAGTTCGGTAGCGCAGACCACAACCCGCGCAACGCCAACCGCGCTGAGATCGCGCAGAATGCGTTTGAGCACAATCGGTCGCGGATGCCCCAGCAGACAGGTTATCGGCAGCAGCGCCGGAGGCAGATCATCACTGAGCTCAAAGTCCAGCGCGATCTCGCGGTCATCGATCGAGCGTACGGTGGCGCGGCCCACACCAGCCTCGATTACGCCAACCTCCACGCTGTTGCCCGGCTGCAGCTTCAAAATGCGCAGCATATGCTGCGCGCGGTGATCCGTGCGCGCCAGCGGTTTACCGATTTCCTGCGGCGCAAACAGCACGCGGTTCATATCAGCTGGGTGCGCGCGGCGGCCAGGTAGCGGGTAATACCGTCCAGCGAATCCTTGCGCACTCCGAGCAGGTGCTGCACAAGCAGGCCGTCGATCAACGGCAGAATGATGCGCGCCAGCGTCGAGTAGTCTTCCTGATTATCGTTGATCTTGCGCAGCCCCTCTTCTATCAGGCGCGTCCAGTGCTCGTATTCCTGAACAAAACGCTGTTTGAGCGACGGGTTGCCGGTAAGCGCATCCTGGATCAGGTAGACGTGGATATGCCCGCGCGTCTCAGATGAGATGATTGTGCGAAACACCACTTTGAGCAGTTCCTCGGGTTGCAGCCCCTGGCGGCTCGCTTCGATCCAGGCGAAGATCTTCTCGGTGATGTGGCGCATATGGCGCTCGCTGATGTCGAAGATCAACTCGCCCTTGGACGGGTAGTAGTAGTACAGCGTACCCTTGCTGATGCCGGTCTCGCGTGCGATGTCAGCCAGGCTGGTGTCCGCTATGCCCTTCTCGATGATCAGGCGTGAGGCAACCTGGATGATCTTCTCGCGATAGCCGGAGCGTTTCGTTTGTGCCATAGCACGCACTGCTAGCCAATGGCTCCTGAGAACAGAAAATCCCAATCTACAGCCGCTTCGACTACCTTGCCGGACTGCGAGCTGAATCGCACACCCCCCGGGGCAAACGCTGCCGTTTCCACCCGGTCAAATCCGGCCGGAATGCGCGCCACACCCTGGATGTAGTTGATCTGCGTCGGCTTCCTGGGCGACAGCGTCAGCGCGGTGGGAATACCGGCTTCGCTGAGCGGGTTCTTCTTCAATGACGGAGCCAGACCCTCGGCCAGGTAACCGCAGACGTCCTCCAGTCCGATACAGACGTTACGTCCACTCCACGGTGCACCGTGGCGGCCGCGATTCTCCATCCAGAACAAGGTAACCGGAAGCAGCGCGGCGTTCTTGAGCGAGAACCACAGATACTTCCCTCCGGGGAACACCGCGGTAGTCCACGCCGGCTTACGCGATGTTGCCGCCGCCCTTGCTCCTTTTGAAACCAGGCCGGCGATATCACAGTAGCCTTCGCGCGCCGGGAAGACACCGATATCCACGGTAGCAGGGTCCTTCCAGACGGTGGGAACCTTCTGCATCGAGCGAAACGGCTTGGTCCCATCCAGCGACGCGTACTCGCCGTCAGCAGTGTAGTACCGCGGCATCGGGCGCGCCAGACCAAACTCTATCGGACTGGTGGAAATCAGCATACCTCCGGGCTCCGTGCCCGGATTGAGCGTGGCGTGATGCCCCAGACTGGTTTTTCCGCTGTAGCCTGACAGCTCATGCTGGAGATAGATAACGCTTTGATCGTCCTTGAGCAGGATCCGCTTGGTCACCTTGCCGGGACGTTCACGCGTTGCCAGGCTTGCCGAAAACTGCGTACGCCCCTGTCCGCGCGCGTAACTGTCCAGCGTCCAGGTTGCGCTAGCCGGCTCGCCGTGTACGACGTGATTCTCGCCGCGGTAGGAGTTGTCGGCGCCGAACGGCATGCAGAAGAAGTCCCCGCGCAGCGGCACCAGCACCGGTTCAGTCAGCACGGGCTTCTCCTCCTGCCACGGGCTGACGTAGTAGGGCTGCACCGGATTCTTGGAATCGCGAAAGAACAGCACCGGCGCCATCATACCACCGAGCTCGGTCAGCGACAGCTCGATACTCTTTGACTCTATGACCCATGAGAGCTGGGTCGCCACGGTTCGTTGGGTTGGTTTCATAATACACCAGTATAAGGCCGATTGCCGTTTTGCGCTATACTCGCGTATACTCAATTTCATTATGAAACTACTGCAGTTTGGTGCCGGCAACATCGGTCGGTCGTTTATCGGGCAGTTATTCGCCCGCGCCGGGTGGGCGGTTACCTTTGTTGATATCGATGAGCAGATTGTAGCGGAGCTCAACCGGCGCCGCTGCTACCCGGTAATCATCAAACACCCCGACGGCCGCGAAGAGCGCATCGAGGTGACCGGCGTTGACGCAATCAACGGCACGGACCGCAAATCGGTGATTGAAGCGGTGCGCAGCGCAGATCTGATCGCAACTTCGGTGGGAACAGGCGCCCTGCCGCGTGTCTCCGAGATGGTTGCCGAGGGACTGCAGCTGCGCAGAAGTTCGGTCAGCATCATCCTTGCCGAGAATATCCGCAACGGCGCCACAGTGGTACGGCAACAGCTCCAGCGACACCTGCCGCACGATTCCGCGGTACTGTCGCGTACCGGTGTGGTCGAGACCAGTATCGGCAAGATGGTCCCGCTTATGACCGAGGATGATCGCGAGGCCGATCCGCTGCAGGTATTCGCTGAACCGTACAATACCCTGATCCTGGATCGGCTCGGCTTCCGCGGTCCGGTGCCGGCGGTAGCCGGAATCACGGCCGTTGATAACATAACCGCCTACGTTGACCGCAAGCTGTTTGTCCACAACATGGGACACGCCGCCTGTGCCTACCTCGGCTACCGCGAGAATCCCGATCTGCTCTTCCTGTGGCAGGCACTCGAAATGGAGAGCGTTCAGCGCACGGTTCGCGCGGCAATGCAGCAGTCGGCTGCAGCACTTGCGCGCACATACCCCAATGACCTCGATCCCGAAGGACTCGAAGAACACATCAATGATCTTCTGAGCCGATTTGCCAACCGGTCTCTGGGTGATACCGTCTACCGCGTTGGTCGCGACCTGCCGCGCAAGCTGCACAAGAGCGACCGCATGTTAGGTGCAATGCTGCTGGCGCAGCGCATGGAGTGTGCCTACGACCGCATCATGGAGGCTACCGCTGCAGCGCTGAGATTCAGGGCCCGTGACGAGTCGGGGCAACTCTACCCGTCCGACCAGCGCTTTCTCGAGCAGGACCTGCCGCGCGGAATCACGCACGTGCTGCACTCGGTCTGCGAGCTCGATCCGGCGGATCCGGTCGAGAACGAGCTCCTGTCACGATTGAGTCACTCGCTGGACGTATGATGCGCAGATCCCTGAACGCGCCGCTGCATCCGGTCGGCGATTGCGTAGTGTGAGCGCGGCAGCGGGCGCACATCCAGGAACTGCGGCTCGAGCCGCTCCAGCACCGCCGGCAGGTGAGCCGGATCCGTTGTGGCCTGCCCGGCAGAAAAACGGCGTAGCAGGGTTTCCTGGGCTCCAAACTGCTTCACAAGATAGCTTACCGCCTGATCGGTGATCTGCATGCCATGGTAGTACGCCAGGCTTGAAACCAGCCGCCCGACGGCCATTCCAACGTCGTCGCGAACGTCGCGCACCAGCGCAACGCCCCACCCGATGCGCGTTTCGCGTGACAGCCCCGCCTCAACCGAGCCAACGTTGGCCGCCGCGGAGGCCTCGATCGCCGACTGAAGCTCGCCGTTACCGAGCGCGATCAACTGATCAAGCTCTATAGCCATCGCTATCGCCAGGTGCTTGTAGCCGTCATTGGTGAGCTCAACACCGCTTGCAAAGCTGTCGAGCAGCGTGGTACGTAAGAATCGGCTTTGAGCCGTGACATCGCTCAGCATTTCTGACATGCGCAAGGCCATGCGCATCCGTTCCCGGGCAGACAGCTGCACCTCGCGCGGCGTCAGTCGAACCCCGTTGCCGGTCTCGCCCGGCGCCAGGATACGCAGTGCCTGTGCCCGGCGCGACGAACGCAGCACCTTCTCGTAATCCCTGATACTACGCGCCAGCGCCGCACGACGGCGGTTGACGGCTTCGTTGGCCCGGTGAAGCGCCTCCCACAACCGCAATAGCGTGCGATACGAATGCAGCTCGTCGGCGCTGAACCGCGTCTGCCTGGCGTTCTCGCGCTGCTGGATTTCGTGCACGATTCCATCGACCGCGCCCTGCACGTTGCGATACACCTCGGCCACCGCCAGGATCACCGGAATCGCCGCCGGAACGCGGTTGATAGATTCGGACTCGTTGAGAAACTCAGCCAGGATCCGCAGGCGGCTGTTGCGCACGTGAATAGCCTCGCGCAGTTCGCGGCGCGCCCGCTCATAACGGTGGTCAACATCGCGCAGGGCCGAGTGGCCTACGTACTGCAGCGAGAACCAGGTGTACAGACGCCCGGCCAGAAGCTCAAACCCCAGCGTGAACAGCTCCTCCACGTCGGAGAGGCTCATCAGATCGTAGCTGTCGTGCTCACCGGCCGAAAGCACGCGCTCAATGAATCCCTCGGTTCTGGCGCGACCCTGCCGCTTATTGGGAACAATACCGGCCAATCTACGCCGAACTTCCTCTGCCACAGCCAGCGAACGTTGCTCGATCCGCGGCAGCACCAGCGCCAGCCTCTCACCGACGGCCTGCTGCATATCCTGCACACGGGCAAACAATCCGGCACGCCGGAAAATCTCAATCGAACGTACGGCGTCGGCCAGTGTATTGTCTCCGGTCAGATCGAGCAACGCCTGGCGGATTGCCTGTTCCGAAGCATCGGTGTTGTCCAGCAGGTATTTTGCTGCCAGGAATACCCGATCATCAGCCTCGTAGGCTTCCAGATTGCGGTTTCTGACCACCGAGATCAGGCGCGGAATATCGCCCATTACCTCGGTCAGCGCGCTCTGCATGCGCTCGTGCTCGCCGCCCCGCACCACGTTGTAGCCAACGCGCACCAGTACGGCAAACAGTCCCGCTATTACCGTGTAACCGCCAAAGTAGAAGAACAGCTCCGGCGGCGCCAGCCTGCCGAATCCGATGTAGTAACCACCGTTGAGAGCCAGGTAGGTCACCGGCCCTGCCGTCCAGGCCAGCTGAATTGCAGTACGGCCCCAGGACTCTTTGCGCAACGCCCGCGACAGCCGCGCGACGAATTGGTGCGAGAATACCTGATAATCAACCCTCGCCGAGGCGGGCCGGTCAGGCTGCGGCGGTTTTTTCATCTCATCTCTTGTTATAGAATAAAACCGCGCCAGATGGAACCGAACGAGCTGATACACGCAATCGACCAGGGCCCCTGCCCCTACCTTCCCAACCGTCACTGGCTGACGCAGGCGTTTGCAGCAGAGCGTCTTCCGGCTGCGGTCTACGAAGCTCTGATCGATGCCGGCTGGCGCCGCAGCGGTCCGGTATTGTATCAGAACCGTTGCCCCGGCTGCACGCTGTGCATTCCAATCCGCACTCACGTACAGCGTTTCCGGCCAAGCCGCTCGCAACGCCGCGTGCAACGTAAGAACGCCGACCTACACGTGAGCATACACGATCCGGCTGCCGACGAAGACCTGTTTGCACTCTACGTTGAGTATCAGCGCGCCCGGCACCACGATAAGCAACCCGAAGAGCAGGCGCGGCAATCCTTCGTGCGATTCCTGTGCAACGCGCCGGTGCCGTCACTGGTGATGCGCTACCGTCTCGGTGCACAACTGATCGGTGCCGGCTGGGTAGATGTCCTGCCGCGTGGGCTCTCGAGCGTCTACTATGTGTTCGATCCGCACTACGCCGCGCGCAGCCTGGGGGTATTCTCGGTGCTACGCGAAATCGAGCTGGCTGCGCAGCTGAACAAAGAGTGGCTCTATCTGGGGTTCTTTGTACCCGGCTGTCCGTCGATGTCGTACAAGGCCAACTATCACCCCTACGACCTGCTGATCGGCGGACGCTGGCACAGGTGGCGCCGCTGAGTGGCTCAGAGGTTGAGCGCGCGATCGAGTTCGGCAATTATGTCGTCGATATGCTCAATCCCGATCGACAACCGTACCATCTCCGGCGGGAGACCGGCGGCGCGTTGCTGCTCTTCGCTCATCTGCGAATGGGTGGTACTGGCCGGATGGATGGCAAGGCTCTTGGCGTCGCCGACGTTGGCGAGATGCAGAATCATCTCCAACGAATTAATGAACTTTTCGCCGGCCGGTCGGCCACCGGAGATGCCGAAGACCACCATACCGCCGTAGCCGCGCTGCAGGTACTTTCTGGCGTTGGCGTGAGTCGGATGGCCGGCCAGTCCCGGATAGTTCACCCACTCGACCTTGGGATGCTTCTGCAGAAACTCGGCCACCTTGAGCGCATTCTGACTGTGGCGCTCCATGCGCAACGCCAGCGTCTCCATGCCCTGCAGAAAGATCCAGGCGTTGTCCGGCGAGATAGCGGCTCCCAGGTTGCGCAGCGGTATCACGCGCATACGCAGAATGTAGCCGATAGGATTCAGCGGCCCCAGATCGTGGGCAAAGCGCAGGCCGTTATAGCTGCTGTCAGGCTCGTTCATGGTTCTGAACTTCGGGTCACTCCAGTCAAAGCGTCCGGCATCGATGACTACACCGCCGATACCGGTTCCGTGGCCGCCAATCCACTTGGTCAGCGAATTCACCACGATGTCTGCACCGTAGTCTATCGTCTTCAGCAGCGCCGGGGTGGTAAAGGTAGCGTCCACGATCAACGGCAACCGATGGTCGTGAGCCACAGCCGCCACCGCTTCCAGGTCGGGTACACTCAACGCAGGGTTGCCGATGGTCTCCAGAAAGACCGCGCGCGTCTTGTCGTTGATGGCGGCTTTGATGGCATTGAGATCCAGCGGATCGACAAACCTGACCGTGATACCGTAGTCCGGCAGGATGTTGTTGAACATTGTAAACGTGCCGCCGTAGAGATGGCTGCTGGAGACCACCTCATCGCCGGCGGTGCAGATATTGATTATGGAATAGAACACCGCCGAGGTACCGGAAGCCAGCGCCAGTGCGGCGGCACCGCCCTCCATGGCGGCTATGCGCTGCTCGAGGACATCCTGAGTCGGATTCATAATCCGGGTGTAGATGTAGCCGAGCTCCTTCAGCGCAAACAGATTTGCCGCGTGCTCGGTATTCTGGAAGTTGTAAGCGGTGGTGCGATTGATCGCAATCGCGGCGCTCGGGTTCTCGCTGGACCTCTGATGGCCGGCGTGCAGCGCCAGTGTCTCCAGATGACTGCTGTTCATACTTTTCCTCCTATTGCTCCCAGAGCCATGTACTCAGATATCGTTCCCCGGAATCACAGATTACCGTTACTATAACTTTGCCCTGATTCTGCGGGCGCGCGGCAAGTTGCAGCGCGGCGTGCACGTTGGCACCTGCCGAAACGCCCCCGAGGATGCCCTCGCTGCGCGCGAGCGCACGCGCCGCGCGTGTGGCGTCCTCTGCGGAAACGGTGACAATCTCGTCGATCAGGCTGCGATCGAGCACACGCGGAACAAAACCGGCGCCAATCCCCTGAATCTTGTGTGGTCCGGGCTGTCCGCCCGACAGCACCGCGGATTCCTGCGGTTCAACGGCCACCGCGCGGTAGGACGGTTTGAGCTGCTTCAACCGCCGCGAGACACCGGTTATTGTGCCACCGGTGCCCACACCGGCCACAAAGATATCAACCGCTCCGGCGCTGTCGCGCCAGATCTCCTCGGCGGTGGTGAGGTAATGCACCTCCGGATTGGCCGGATTATCAAACTGACGCGCCAGGAAGGCACCCGGGGTCCGCCGCACAATCGCTTCAGCGGCCGCAATTGCGCCGTTCATGCCTTCGTGCCCCGGCGTCAGCACCAGCTCGGCACCAAAGGCGGCGAGCAGGCGACGGCGTTCGGTGCTCATGGTGTCGGGCATCGTCAGCGCCACGCGGTAGCCCTTGGCAGCGCCCAGGTACGCCAGCGCGATACCGGTGTTACCGCTGGTAGCTTCAACGATAGTGGCACCCGGCGTAAGCAGCCCGTCGCGCTCGGCAGCTTCGATCATCGCCAGCCCGATGCGGTCCTTGACGCTCGACAGCGGATTATGCGACTCGAGCTTGGCCCACACTTCGGCCCCAAGCCCGCTGTCAAGCCGCGCCAGCGGTACCATCGGGGTGTTGCCAACAAGCCCGGCAATTCCAGCATTCATGCCCAATCCTTATTCCCGCTCCGTTTTATAACTAACACAACTGAATTAGTTGAGTTTCAGAATAGCGCATTCGGGGCGTTTTGTAAACAGTGGTGCCGAAATTGTTTTTTGCTGCCGCATATCAGCGCAGAGCTTGCCCGCAGCCGTGGGGTGGCATATCTTTGAGACTATGAGAGCATTCAGACACAAGCTACTGCTGCCGCTGCTGGTATTGGCACTGGTCGCGCTTCGGCTGCCTGCAGCCGGTCTTGGGGAGCCGACGCGTGCGCTTGACCCCGCGGTCACGCAAACACTGCTGCCGCACGACCCGGCGGTTCGCATCGGGCGTCTGGCTAACGGACTCACCTACTACATCCGGGAAAACGCCGAGCCGGAGAATCGCGCGTTTCTGCGCCTGGTGGTCAACGCCGGCTCGATGCAGGAAGATGAAGACCAGCTGGGGCTGGCCCACTTCGTAGAGCATATGGCGTTTCGCGGCACAGCAGAGTTTGAGGGCAGCGAGATAGTGCAGTACCTCGAGTCGCTCGGTATGCGCTTTGGACCCGACGTCAACGCCTACACCAGCTTCGAAGAAACCGTCTACATGCTGCAGGTGCCAACCGACCGGCCCGAGTTGGTTGAACAGGGCTTCCACGTCCTCGAACAGTGGGCACATCAGGTCAGTTTTGAAGAAGACGCTATCGACCGCGAACGCGGTGTGATCTACGAGGAGTGGCGCGTAGGCCGCGGAGCGCAGGCGCGCCTGCGCGACCAGCACTTTCCGGTGATTTTTGAGGGGTCGAGGTACGCCGAACGGCTGCCGATCGGCGACATGGACATCGTCATGAACGCTGAATATGACACGCTGCGCCGCTTCTACTACGACTGGTACCGTCCCGAGCTGATGGCCGTGGTAGCCGTTGGGGATTTTGACGCCGACGTGATCGAAGATCATATTCGCCGCTACTTTGAGCCTATCGGGGCGCACAGTGCCGCGCGCCGCCGCGAGCTCTTCAGTATCCCCGACCACGATCAGACACGCTACTCGATCGCTGCCGACCCCGAAGCCTCGCGCAGTTCGGTTATGGTCTACAACCGAGTCGCGCCGCGCAGCCTCAACACCATCGCCGACTACCGCGAAAGCCTGCGCCACAGCCTGTTTGCGTCGATGCTGAATACGCGCCTGCGCGAGATTGCCGAAGACCCCGATGCGCCGTTCATTTCAGCGGGTGCCGGACACGGGATGCTGGTGCGGGCGGCCCACGCCAACTTCCTCAGCGCAACCGTAGAAGATGATCAGATAGGCGATGGCCTGGAGGCGATAACGCGCGAAGTCGAGCGCGTGCGGCGGTTCGGCTTTACCGAACCGGAACTCGAGCGAGCCCGGTTGCGCCTGCTGCGCACCTACGAGAACGCCTACCAGGAACGCGACAGCACCAACTCTAACAGCTTTGTCGGTGAGTACACGCGCCACTTCCTGCGCGGCGAAGCGTTTCCCGGCATCGAATACGAGTACCGCCTGGCGCAGAACCTGATCGCCGATATCGGACTGAATGAGATCAACTCACTATCCGACGGCTACCTGGCGGATACCAACCGCGTGATCACGGTCAGCGCTGTAGAGCGCGACGATATCTCTCTGCCAACCGAAGGTCGCCTGCGCCGGCGGGTTAACCGCGCAATCGCGGCCGAGCTCGAACCGTGGGATCCGCTGGTCGGTGATTTGCCGCTGATCTCCGAGTTACCCTCGCCCGGCGAGGTGACCGAGGAAATCTACCACCAGCAGATCGACACCCACGAGTGGCGTCTGTCCAACGGGGCGCGGGTTGTACTCAAACAGACCGATTTCCGCAGCGACGAGGTACAGCTTTCCAGCGTCTCGATGGGCGGTCATTCGCTGGCCGCGGATCAAGATCACCCGTCGGCGCTGCTTGCGGCCTCAATTGTGGAGGACTCCGGTGTAGCGCAGTTCTCGCCGACACAACTGTCCACGCTGCTGGCCGGCCGGCGCGTCTCGCTCAGCCCCTACGTCAACGAGCTCACGCACGGCTTCAGTGGCAGCGCGTCACCACGAGACCTGGAAACCCTGATGCAGCTGATCTACCTCTATGCTACCGAACCGAGGCATGACGAGGCGTCGTTTCGCAGCTTCATGCGCCGGCGCCAGACCGAGGCTGTCAACCGTTTGCGACAGCCCGAGGCAGTGTTCTCCGATCGTCTGCGGTCGATCTATTACAGCGATCATCCGCGTTTTCAACCGCTTGGCCCGCAGATGCTCGAGCGCGTAGAGCTCGACCGCGCAATGCAGTTCTATAAGCGCATCTTTGGCGACTTCAGCGAATCCACGTTTGTGTTTGTGGGTAACGTTTCCCCCGAAGAGCTGCTGCCGCTGACAAAGCAGTACCTGGCGCCGCTGCCGGCAACGCCCGAGACAGCCCGGTTCATCGATGTTGGTGCCGAGCGCCCCGATGGCGTGGTACGCGAGACGCTCGAGATGGGAATCGAGCCACAGAGCCGCGTTGCGCTGGTGTTCCACGGAGACCACGACTGGAATCGGCGCAACAACCATCTGCTGCGCTCACTCGGTGAAGTGCTGCGGCTGCGCCTGCGCGAAGTACTGCGTGAAGAAGAGGGCGGCACCTACGGCGTTGGCGCCGGAGCTTCGCCGATCCGTCTGCCGCAGAGCGAATACCTGCTGCAGATCAGCTTCGCTACCGACCCCGAACGTGTGAACGAGCTGACCGAGCGCAGCTTTGAGGTGATTGAAGAGCTCAAGGCGGAACCACTGGCCGAAAGTTACGTGGAACGCGTGCGGACCACCCAGCTGCGCAGCTACGAGACCAACCTGAGATCCAACAGCTTCTGGGTCAGTAACCTGCGTGAAGCCTACATTCACGAGCTGTCACCGGATTTCATTCTTGAATACCCGCAGCTGGTTGATGAGGTGTCAGCCGAAAGCCTGCTGCAGGCCGCGCAGACCTATCTGGACCGCAACCGCTTTATTCAACTGACGCTGATGCCGCAGCAATAATGGCCTCAACACCGGGGCCATCGGCGTAGCGCGCCAGCGGCTTGTACTCGTAGCGGAACAGCCGCTCGGCCACCGCAGCACCGGCGGCCTCAGGCGGCTCCCCGGCGGCGATGCGCTTCTTCACTTCGCTGCACCACGCCTGCGTCCGGTGGCGGTTGGGTACGTGCACCAGCCCGTACTTGCGCTTCAGCTCTAACCTCGTTGACTCATTCATGCGCGTGCCTCGCTGGCGCCGCCTGTGCTGCGCGCCGGGCCGCGGTCGTAGAATACGCCGTAGATACACGGGATGATAATCAAGGCCGTAATAGTGGAGAACAGCAGACCGAAGATGATTGTGCTGGCCATGGGCCCCCAGATAACCGAGCGGCCGCCGGCACCAATTGCGGTAGGAATCAGCCCGCCGATGGTTGTCAGGGATGTCAGAATGATCGGCCGCAGGCGGATTCGAGCAGCTTCTATCACCGCCTGCCCCACCATCATTCCTTGCGCACGCAGATCATTTATGAAGCTGATCAGCACAATGGTGTCGTTGACCGCTATTCCTGCCAGCGCAACTCCGGCGTAGATAATTGTGGTAGATATGCTCTGGCCGCCGATCACCAGGAACAGAACCACTCCGACAAAGGCAAACGGCACGGAAAACAGAATCAGCAGCGGCTGAGTATAACTCTTGAACTGCGTGCCGAGAATGGTATAGATGATGAAGATCCCCACCAGAAAAACACGCAGTATATCGAAGATCACCCGCGCAAACTGGGCAAACTCACCGCCAACCACAAGCTCTACATCGGGATACTGTTCTGCCAGCTGCTCGTTAAACAGCGTGCGCACCTCAGAGTCAAGCTCCCGCAGCCACTCAGTGGAGAACGCCTCCGACTCGATAGTCACCTCGCGACGGCCGTCCAGACGCCGGATCGAGGCGAACACATCTCCCTCATCCACCCTGGCTACCGAGCTGAACGGGATCATCCGCCCGTCGGTAGTCGCAATAGAGCGCTGCAACAGCTGTTCGACGCCGGCCGGCGTTGTCTGCGCGTAACGCACCAGCACAGCGGTCTCTTCATTGTCAGTGAAAACGGTTCCGGCATCGATACCATCAAACGCACCGCGCACAAAGTTGCCAACCGCCTGCCGCGAGAGTCCGTAGCTCGCCGCGATGGTGTCGTCTACAGTAACGCGCAATTCGGGGCTGCTCTGCTCCAGGTTATCGCGGATATTGAACAGCTCAGGATACTGTCCCATCTCGGCCTTGATACGGTCCGAAACTGCCATCAGGTTTTCATAGCTGTCACCAAACAGCCGATACACCACCGGCGGATCAGTAGGCGGCCCGGTGGCCTGTCGGCGCACCCTGACGTCTTCGGGCCCGGGAATGTCTGCTACCACCAACTCCAGATCGGACATAATCTGCGCCACGGTGCGTTCCCGGCCTCGGCTGGTTGGTTTGAGCTCCACCACAACCTGACCAACGTTGGCTTGCGTGACGTTTTCTGCTGTCCCGGCGGCAAACCCGACCGAGGAGCGCACCGCAATCACCTCGCCGTCCCCCACGTAGGGAATCAGCCGCTGTTCAAAGCTTTGCACCACCTCATCGGTGCGGTCTATCGGCGTTCCAGCGGGCATGTCGATGTCGATGAAGAACAGGCTGGCGTCGTCTGCCGCAAAAAGATTCTGTCCCAGGCGTCCAACCAGCGCAAAACTGCCGATCATCACCAGCAGCATCACCGCCAGAGTCACCAGCCGAAAACGATAAAGCCGCCGCAACAGCAGCACAAAAAATCCCTGGAAGCCCAAAAAGATGCGCCCCGCCTGCTTTGTTTTCTTGCCGCCGGGCCACTCGGCAAAGTGCGACGGGATGAAAAGCCCGGCCTCCGCGGTTGAAGCAATCAGCGCGATGGTTACCGTGAGCGGAACCACGCGCAGGAAACGCCCGATCACCCCCGGCAGAAACGCCAGCGGCAGAAACGCCGCCACCGTAGTAGCGGTAGCGGCAATTACCGGTAATATCACCTGATTGACGCCCTTGATTGCCGCATCGTGACGGCTCAATCCCTCCGATCGTAACCGATAGCTGTTCTCGACAATCACAATCGCATGATCGACAATCAGGCCGAGCACCAGCACCATCGCAAACAGCGTGTTGCTGTTGAGCGTGTCGCCGGTGAGTTCCAGGACAATAAACGTCACCGCAAAGGTCAGCGGAATACCCAGTGCGGTCATCAGGGCGTTGCGCAGCCCGATGAACAGCAAGAGGATAACCACCAGCAGCACCAGACCCATCAGCGCGTTGGTTACCAGGACATCGATACTGTCGCGGATCTGTATTGTCGAATCGTTGGAGTAGAAGACCTCTACACCTTCGCCAATCGAGCGCTGCTGAAACCGTTGCACCCGGCCGCGCACCGCTTCGGCAATATCAACAGAGCTTCCACCGGGTATCTTCAGTACCCTGAGCGTAATGGACTGCCGGCCGTTATAGCGCGACTTCACACCCTCACGGTCAAACCCTTCCTGCACGGCAGCTACATCACCGACGGTAACCACACCGCCGCGGTCAGCGGCGTGGCGCACGATGATGCGGTCAAAGTCGCGCGCTCTGTCGATCTCACCGACAGTACGCAGCAGATAGCTGCGTGAAGGGGTCTCGAGCACTCCTCCGGGTACCGTCACATTGCGCGAACGCACGGCGGCCGCGATCTCGTCCAGACTGACCCCGAATCCCTGCAAACGCGCCGGCTCCGCGTCGATCACAATCTGCCGATCGCGCGCTCCAACCAGCGTGATACCGGACACCTCACGAACCTGCTCCAGTTGTGTTTTCAATTCACGCGCGGCACGATTGAGCGCCGCGTAATCGATTTCTCCCACCAGCACCACCTCGATGACGGGCACAAAGTCATTGGAGGTGAACTCGGTTATGCTCTCCTGCAAGACATCATCGGGCAGTGAGACGCTGTTGAAGCGGTTGCGCACTTCCTGGAAAAGGCGGTCAAACTGTTGACGCGAGATGCCCTGGTCAAACTCCAGCGTCACGCGAGACAGTCCTTCGGTGGTTACCGAGCGGATTGTATCAACTCTATCAATCCCCTGCATGGTGTTCTCGATTGGCACGGTCACCGTTCGCTCGATGTCGGCGGCCGAAACGCCCGGGTACGGCACGGCTATGTTCACAAAATAGAACGGAACATCGGAGAACTGCTCCTGCGGCAGCCGGGTAACGCTGAAATAACCCGCCACCAGCAGCAGGACCATCAGGATGTTGATCAGAACCGGGTTGTTGACCGAAAACCTGCCCAGGTTCATCGCAGCTCTCCGCTGCGGCCCTTCAGCGTGGCCTCCACCGGCTGGCCGTCGGCCAGCGTGCTCAGTGCAGAGACCGCAACAAGCTCACCCTCAACGAGCCCGTCTACAACCTCTGCGCGGTTACCCACGCGGCGGCCAACCACTACCTGGCGCCGCGAGGCCGTATCATTCTCGATCACAAATACAACGGTCTCTCCCTGTCGGCGCAGCAACGCAGCGGTAGGAACAATCAGAGCCTCGTGCTCGACGTTGGGCTCAATACGAACCTCGGCAGACATCCCCGAACGCACTCGATCACCGCAACGGTTGTCCCAGGTCACGATCACCGCAAAGCTTCCGGTCTGCGGATCGCTACCGGCGGCCACCGAGCTCACGCTGCCAACCTGCGGCTCGCAGGTCTCCATCGTAATCTCGGCACGAGCACCGGGTGAAACGTAACCGATCTCACGCTCTCCAACAGCCAACTGAATCTGCAGCCGCGCGGTGTCAACGATGTGCGCCACGTTGACACCGGCCGGCAGGTAGTTACCCTCTGAAACGCGCGAATCTTTCCGGGCCACGCGGCCGCCGATCGGCGCGGTGATGCGCCGGTCTTCAAGGCGTTTTGTCGCGCGTTGGTATTCTGCATCGGCTCCCGCGGCTGCAGCCTCCACCCGAGCGAGGTCGTTACGCGAAGCTGCCCCGGCATCCACGCTGCGCTGCACCGCGTCTAACTCTACCCGCGCAGATTCCGCGGCAGCGCGTGCCTGCTCGAGTGCCAACCGTTCGACCCGCTCATCAAAAGCCGCCAGCAGGTCTCCCTGCGTTACCGACATCCCGAGATCAAACTCTACGCGCTGCAGCACCCCCTGAGACTCGGACACTACGGTGGCCTCGCGCGATCCGGCAATCCGGCCGGAGCTTTGGACGTAGTCGATGAACCTGCCCGCGCTGATCTCAACTGCCTCAATTGCGCGATCGGTGCGATCCTCGCGCGCCCACATCGCCTCTTCACCGGTTGCGCCGCTGCGTGCGTCCTCTTGCGCACCGCCCGGACGACCTCCGCCCGGGCGGCCGCAACCTGCCAGCAGCACAACAGCTATCAGCACAAAAGCAGGAATTCCGGAAGACCACAGCCGTGGTTTATTTCTACCCGACACAGCATACTCCCTGTACCATCAGCAATGCCAATAAGAGTAATCACGTCAGAGCGCAAAGGCAACTGCGGATGTCCTCAGATTACGCCGCAGTTGCCATCAAAGCGGTTGGCTTCATACGGCGTTATATCTATATTGTAGGGCAATGAATGTCCCCGCAATCGAAGTCGAGCACCTTTACAAGTCTTACGGCGCGTTGACCGCGGTACACGACCTCTGCTTCACGGTAGCCGGCTCCACCTGTTTCAGTTTCCTGGGCCCCAACGGCGCCGGCAAGACCACCATGATGAAGGTGTTGTACGGCAAGGCTGAGGCCGACCGAAGCTCGGAAACCAGAATGCAGGTGTTCGGCTTTGATCCGCGCCGTGACCAATTGCGGATCAAGACGCTCTCGGGTGTTGTGCCGCAGGAAAACAGCCTCGACGTGGAGCTCAACGTGCAGCAGAATCTGCGCATCTTTGCAGATTTCTACGGCATACCGCGCAGGCAGTCAGCAGAGCGAATCGAGTGGCTGCTGGAATTCATGGAGCTGCGTGACAGACGCAGTGCGCGCGTCCGCGAGCTCTCCGGGGGGATGAAACGGCGGCTGGTAATCGCGCGGGCACTGTTGAACGATCCGGCACTGTTGATACTCGATGAACCAACCACCGGGCTGGATCCGCAGGTGCGCCAGCTGATCTGGGACAAGCTGCGCAGCCTGAAGCGCGAGGGAGTGACCATCCTGCTGACCACCCACTACATGGATGAGGCGTTCCAGATCGCCGATACCGTCTTGATCATGGACAAGGGCCACAAGGTCCTCGAGGGTGCCCCACAGCAGTTGCTGGAGCAACACATCGAGAAGAACGTGCTCGAACTGACGCGGCCGTCGCAGGCCGCCAGGCTGCGCCAACTGCTCGACGGAGTACGCAGCGACACCTCCGATGAGCGCGTGCTCTACTACAGCAGCAATATCGAGCTGCTCCAGGCAGCCGCGGGGCAGCTCGAACCGGGTGATTACTATCTGCGTCAGACCAACCTCGAAGACCTGTTTCTGAAATCAACCGGCAGGAGGCTCAATGAGCTCCAGTGATACTATTGCAGCACAGCGGCGGCAACCCGGTGACCGGGTTGAAGGCTGCCTGGACGCCGGGGACCAACCGCTGATCGCACTGCTGGGCGGTACAACACCGCACTGCGTGGTAACCCGCCCTCCAACGAGGGCGCGCCGCATCTACGGCGTCTGGCTGCGTCACGTGCGCGTCTACAGCAAGAACCTGATCAGTAACGCACTGCCCCCCTTCCTCGAGCCGCTGATCTTCCTGGTTGGGATCGGCCTGGGCCTGGGACAGTTCATCGGTACGATGAACGGTGCGCCGTATATCGAGTACCTGGCTACCGGCCTGATGGTGACCGCGGCAATGTTCACCGCCGCCTTCGAGTGCAGTTTTGGCACCTACATCCGGCTTGAGTTTGACAAGGTCTACGACGGCATGCTGGCTGCGCCGATGTCCGTGCACGACCTGCTGATCGGCGAGATGCTGTGGGCCGGCACAAAGGGATTTGTATTCACGCTGTCTGTTATGATTATCACTACTGTGTTCGGGATAGTCCCGCTGCGCTCGGTCTTCTTTGCGCCGCTTCTGGGATTCATGACCGGGGTCATGTTTGCCGCGCTGGGCTTCCTGGTTACATCACTTGTCGACAACATCAATCAGTTCAATTTCTTCTTCTCGGGTTTTATCTCGCCGATGTTCTTCTTTGCCGGGGTCTTCTTCCCGGTAGAGAACCTTCCGGCGTTTGTGCGCCCGATCACCGAGATCCTGCCGCTGACCCACCCGGTACGCCTGATGCGCGGCCTGGTCCACGGAGACCTCGGCCCGGCTCACCTGATCAGCCTTGGCTACATCATCGTGCTCACCGTGGCCGTAGGCGCCTGGAGCATCAGCCGGCTGAAGCGCAAGTTGATCGATTAAGCGGAGCACGCCTTTGACGCTACGCTGACCCGCCGGACTTCTTGCCTGGTTTTTTGCCGGCCGGCTTCCGCGCGGATTTTGTGCCCCCCGCCGGTTTCCCGGCAGTAGTCGTCTTGCCGGCGGCTTTGCCAGCCTTGGCGGCGGCAGCACCCCTGCCGTTGTTTTCTGAAGCGCCGGAGGAAGCCGTAGCGGACTCAAAGATCGCGCTCTTGACCTCCTTGTTTGTCAACCGGACACCGGCGGCTTTGACGCTCTTGATCAGGTAGTCACCCACCGGGAAGCGCTCCTCGAGTACTTTGTACTTGGAAAGCGGCTTGTACTTCAGGACCGCATCCACGTCTTTTTTAGTAGTTACTTTGAGCGGCTCGGACCCGTCGGGGACAACGCGATAGCCCTTGTCGAGGATATAGCCCTCGATGCGGCAGCGCTTGAGATAGACACCCTTGGCGTTCTTGTACAGCACCGTGAAAACCCGCCCGGCCAGTGTCTCTTTGTCAGCGTGGCCGCAGACCAGCATTCCCTTGTCGACAAACAGCTTCTCGGGAACGTTGATCACCGAATACGCACCACTGCGCCGCATGACGATAACGCGGTCATAGATCGAAACGTCAAACAGCGTCTTCCCCGAAAGCACGCCGTAGCCCAGGTAGCCGGTAGCCGCGTCGTAGCGCAACGTCAGATTGCGCTGTGCGGCCTCGCGCGCATCAACCTTCTCAAACGACGTGATCTCGGTGCGGCGCGGATGATTCTCGGTCTGGCCCTCGATGACCGATTCCAGGAAACCGACCGCGTAGCCTTCGATGTCGGCCAGGTGCGCCTTGATCTCGCCGAGGCGCTGCCGGATCTCTTTCATCTCCTGCCGGGCCTTGTTTATGTCATAGAGCGAGATGCGGCGGATCGGAATCTTGAGCAGGCGCTCGATGTCCTCATCGGTGATCTTGCGCTTGATCTGGGATCGGAACGGCTCAAAGCCCTTGTAGACCGCTTCAAAGACCGCCTGATGGGTAGTCTGCTCTTCGATCCGCTGGTAGATCCGCTCCTCGACAAAGATCTGTTCCAGCGTACGCGCGTGCAGCCGATCAAGCAGCTTGCCGCGCTCGAGCTCCAGTTCGGCGGTGAGAATCGCAACCAGACGCTGCGCGTGGTACCGGACCACCTCGCTTACACTCATGATAACCGGGGTGTTGTCCTTGATCACCAGCAGGTTAACCGAGATGGAGTTCTCGCAGTCGGTGAACGCAAACAATGAGTCGATGGTATCCTCGGTGGTGATACCACGCGCCAGCTTGACTTCGATCTCTACGTGCTCGGTGGTAAAGTCGTTAATGCCGGCGATCTTGATCTTGTTCTTGCGTGCGGCGTTCTCGATGCTGGCGATCAGACTTTCGGTGGTGGACCCGAACGGCAGCTCACGGATCACAATACGCTTGGGGTCCGACGTATCGAGCCTGGCGCGTACCAGCACCTTGCCCAGCCCGTCCTGGTAGTCCGAAACATCCGCCAGCCCACCGGTGGGGAAATCCGGGTGGAGCGTTAACGCCTCATTCTGCAGCGCTGCTACCATTGCCTGCAACACCTCGATGAAATTGTGCGGCAGCACCCTGGTGGACATACCCACCGCGATGCCTTCGGCACCCTGGATCAGCACCAGAGGAATCTTGGCCGGAAACACCACCGGCTCGCGGTTGCGCCCGTCGTACGAGTCGTCGTACTGGGTTATCTCAGGCTTGTGCAGCAGCTGGCGAGCCAGTGCGTTGATACGGCACTCGATGTAGCGGCTGGCCGATGCTTCGTCGCCGGTGTATATGTTGCCGAAGTTGCCCTGCTTGTCGATGAACAGGTCCTTGTTGGCCAGTACCACCAGCGCCGAATAGATAGATGCGTCACCGTGCGGGTGGTAGCGCATGCAGTGTCCCACAACGTTGGCAACCTTGTGAAACTTGCCGTCATCCATTTCAAAGAGGCTGTGCAGGATGCGCCGCTGGACCGGTTTGAGCCCGTCATCGATGTGCGGTATTGCACGGTCCTTGATGACGTAGGAGGCGTACTCGAGAAAGTTTGTGTTGAATACCGAATTGACGTAGGCCATGACTCACTCCTGACCGGCCCACGCGGCCTAAATCAGATTCTCCATGATGAACTCGCGCCGTTCGGGGGTGTTCTTGCCCATGTAGAACGCCAGTGTCTGCTGAATGCTCTTGATCGACTTCACGTTGACCGGCACCAGGCGGATATCCGGCCCGATGAACTGCCCGAATTCCTTGGGCGAAATCTCACCCAGCCCCTTGAACCGCGTGACCTCGGGACTCGAGATCCGCGCCAGCGCGTCCTGTTTCTCTGATGGGCTGTAGCAGTAGACGGTCTGCTGCTTGTTGCGCACGCGGAACAGCGGTGTCTCCAGAATGTAGATGCGCCCGGCAACCACCAGCTCTTCAAAGAAGTTGAGAAAGAAGGTAAGCAGCAGGTTGCGAATGTGGAAGCCGTCGTGATCGGCATCGGTGGCAATCACGATGCGCTCGTAGCGCAGGCCTTCGATATCGTTCTCTATGCCGAGCGCCATCATCATGTTGAACAGCTCTTCGTTGCGGTAGATGTCGGCGCGCTTCTTGGCGTACATGTTTTGCGGTTTGCCGCGCAGCGAGAAAATGGCCTGTGTATAGACGTCGCGAGAGCTGACCATCGACCCCGAGGCCGACTGCCCCTCTGTGATGAAGATAGTAGATTCTGCGCCGCCCTTGTCCCCGACATGATATTTGCAGTCTTTGAGGTTTGGAATCTTGAGCGCAATCTTCCTGGCCGCGTCGCGCGCCTCTCGCTTGACCGCATTCAACTCTTTGCGCAGCCGCTCGTTGTGAACGATCTTCTCTTCCAGCTTACGCGCCGCCGCGGTGTTCTTGTGCAGGAAATCCACCACACCCGAGCGCACGTCGTTGATAATCCAGCCGCGGATCTCGGTGTTGCCCAGCTTGTTCTTGGTCTGGCTCTCAAAAATCGGGTTCTGCAGCTTGACCGAGATTGCGCCGGCCATACCCTCGCGCACGTCGATACCGGAGTAGTTGCGCTTGAAGTACTCGTTGACGCCCTTGAGCAGGCCTTCACGGAAGGCGCTCTGGTGAGTCCCGCCGTCGGAGGTGTACTGGCCGTTGACAAACGAGAAGTAGGTCTCACCGTAGTTGGCGGTGCTGGTAAAAGCAAACTCAAGCTGCTTTGAGCGGTAGTGGCCGATGGCGTAGACCGTATCATCGCCGACCTCGGCGTAGAGCAGGTCGTACAGTCCGCGCCTGGACTCGAACTTCTGCTTGCCCAGGTAGAGCGACAGCCCGCTGTTGAGGTAGGCGTAGTTCCACAAGCGCTGCTCGATGAACTCGAGGTTGTAGCGGTACTCGCCAAAAATCTCGTGATCGGGGATGAACTCTACGTAGGTACCGTCCTTCTCGCGCCCCGCCGAACCCTGCTTCTTACTCTGCAGAACCCCGCGCGAAAAGACCGCCTCAAAGTACTTGCCCTCGCGGAACGCCACCACGCGGAAGTGTGACGAAAGCGCGTTGACCGCCTTGGTTCCCACGCCGTTGAGCCCAACCGAAAACTGGAACACGTCATCGTTGTACTTGGCCCCGGTATTGATAATCGACACGCAGTCGATAACTTTGCCCAGCGGAATGCCCCGACCGTAATCGCGAATCGATACGTGGTCACCGTCGATCGCCACGTGAATCCGGTCTCCGTGGCCCATGATGAACTCGTCGATACTGTTATCGATCACTTCCTTGATCAGAATGTAGATGCCGTCGTCGAGGTCGGCTCCGTCACCGAGCCTGCCGATATACATCCCGGTCCGTAGGCGGATGTGTTCCAGCGAGCTGAGTGTCCGGACCTTACTCTCATCGTAGACCGCACTTTTCGCCATAGACTACTCCATCGGTTGGCTGGAGTTGAGAACGCTACTGTCCTGTCATGGGAACAAACCGGACGGAAAGCAGCCGTCTGGTTTCGACATTCCCCTCCCCAGTCTTGACCGCCAGCATAAGCGACTGGACCTCTTCTGGCAAGCCCACCGGCAGCACCATCCGGCCACCGCTGACCAGCTGCTCGACCAGCGCCTCGGGAATACTCGGCGCCGCGGCGGTCACTATTATGCGGTCGTACGGTGCGTTTTCGGGCCACCCCTGCCAGCCGTTGCCGCTTCTCACATGGACGTTCTCGTAACCGCGCGAACGAAGGCGAGTGTGAGCCTGCTGCGCCAGCTCGGGGATTACCTCCACGCTGAAGACGCTGTCCACAAGTTGCGCCAGAACGGCGGCCTGATAGCCGCTGCCGGTGCCGATTTCCAGCACCCGGTGCTCCTTGCGCAGCTCCAGCACTTCGGTCATAAAACCAACGATAAAGGGTTGAGAGATGGTCTGCTGATGACCGATCGGCAACGGAATATTCTCGTAGGCGCGGTCACGCACGTCAGCAGGCACAAAAAGGTGCCGTGGTACGGTTGCCAGGGCGTCGAGAACGCGCTCATCGGTTATGCCGCGAAGGCGAAACGGGTGCTTTTTCACTGTTACAAACTACGCCTTTGGATTATACTATCGCATTATGCGTCATCTTGGAACAGCATTTGTCGCCGCTACAGTCATAATGCTGCTGTCGGGCTGTGCCGGACAACAGGTCCGCAACCTCGAAGAACAGAATGAGCTGCTGGCGCGCGAAAACGCCGAGCTTGCAGAGCGCCTGCAGAGTACCACCACCGAACAAATGAGACTTGCGCGCGAGGTTGACAGGCTGCTGCAGCAACGCGTTGACCGCGGCCGGTTCCTGGACCTTGAACAGGAGCACCAGCAACTGCGGCGCGAGAATACACGGCTGCGTGAGCTGCTGGAAGAGACCCTCGCAACCGCACTAGACGAAGGCCGGCCGCTGCCCGACCAGGCCATGGTTGCGGCCGAGGAGTTGCAGCTCTTCCGCAGCCAGCTGCGCGACAGCCCTTTGCCGCGCGACACCGGCGGCGCCTTCATTGCGGTAGCCGATGTTTCGGCAGCCGACCTGGCGCCTCCCGGGCCACGCTCCCCGCTGGCTAACAGCGGCATTGTGGTGGAGGAAGTCAACGGGCTGCGCCGCTATTATGATGCGGTAGTAAACCGCAGCACGCCGCGCGCGCTCTATTTGATGATCGAGATGCAACGCGGCCTTCCGGCCGAGCTGTTCATGGTGGTTAATGAGCGCTACCCACGCAGCGAACCTCCGCTCGCATTCCGCCGCGTGACCATCAACGGAGACAGCGGATCAATTGCGCTGCCGATCAGTGCCGGTAGCAGCCGCCGACTGCAGGACAGCCGCCACCGATTCGAAAGCGTGCGCTTCGGCTACAGCTCGGCTGTCGAGGCCGCGGTACGCGTGGCAATAGAGTCCGAGCACCCCACACTGGAACTCGGCGGTATCGGCGCGGTAGCCCAGCGGCCGATCAGTGACGCCGAACTGACCGCGCTTACCAATATGCTCTACGCCTTTGACACGCTCAGCGCCGCGCGGCGCTGAGCTCCTGCTGCCGGCTACGGTGTAGGAACCGGAACTTCCTCTTTCTCGCTCGGCTTGGTGGCCTTGGCGCGGAAGGCGATCTTGCCGCCGCGAACGCCGACAATCACGTGACTTCCCTCACCAAACCGCCCTCTGAGGATTTCCATTGACAGCGGATCCTCGATCTCTTTCTGGATGATGCGGCGCATCGGTCGCGCACCAAATTTTACGTCGTACCCGTGGTCGATCAGGTACTGCTTGGCGCTCTTCTTTACCTCGAGAACGATCTCTTTCTCAGCCAGCCGCGTCTGCACGTCTGCCAGCAGTATCTCTAGTATCTGCGCTACCTCGGGCCGCGTCAGACTGTGGAAGACCACGATCTCATCGACCCGGTTGAGGAACTCGGGACGGAACAGCCGCTTGAGCTCGTTCATAGCCGAAGACTTGATCTCCTTGTGCTCCATCAGCCCGCCGTTCTCGGTCTGGAAACCAACCTGGGAGTCCCGCGAGATCTCGCGTGCCCCGGCATTCGAGGTCATGATCATGACACAGTTGCGAAACGACACCGTGTGACCGAGATTGTCCTGCAGTTGCCCTTCTTCGAGTACCTGCAGCAGAATATTGAAGACGTCGGGATGCGCCTTCTCAATTTCGTCAAGCAGTACTACGCTGTACGGCTTGCGCCGGATCTTCTCGGTCAGAAGGCCGCCTTCATCGTAGCCGACGTAGCCCGGAGGCGCCCCAACCAGCCGCGAAACATTGTGCTTCTCCATGAAGTCCGACATATCAATGCGCACCAGCGCATCGGCACTGCCAAACAGAAACTCGGCCAGGCTCTTTGCCAGCAGCGTCTTGCCGACTCCGGTTGGACCCAGGAAGATGAATGAACCCATCGGCCGGTCGGGTGCACTGAGACCGGTCCGAGACCGGCGAATACTCGAAGAGATCGCGTCGATAGCCTCGTTCTGCCCGATGACCTGCTTGTGCAGATCATCCTCGATCTTCAGCAGCTTCTCCTGCTCGCTCTGTGCAATTCGCGCCAACGGAATCCCGGTTACCGACGCCAGCACGTACTGGATATCCTCCGAGTCAACCACGTTCTGCTCGGTCTTGAGCGTGATCTTCCACTGGCTCTTGAGCTCCTCGACTCTGCCCTTGAGTGTGCGCACCTCGTCGCGCACCGCGGCGGCGCGTTCATAGTTCTGCGAGTTCACCAGCGCCAGCTTCTCAGTGTTGAGCTGTTCTATCTCGCGCTCGAGTTCAGCCAGCTCGGTTGGGCGCACGCTGTTGTGGATCCGCTTGCGCGAACCGGCCTCATCCATCAGATCGATGGCCTTGTCCGGCAGAAACCGATCCTGAATGTAGCGCCGTGACAGAACCGCGGATACCTCCAGCGCTCCGGGCGTGTACGAAACGTTATGGTGGTCTTCGTAGCGCTCCTTGATGCCCTTGAGGATCTCGATAGTCTCTGCCACCGAAGGCTCCTCCACAAAAATGGTCTGAAAGCGACGCTCGAGGGCGGCATCCTTCTCGATATACTTCTTGTATTCGTTGAGCGTTGTAGCGCCGATACACTGGATCTCGCCGCGCGAAAGTGCCGGCTTGAGCATATTGGAGGCGTCGATCGCGCCTTCGGCGCCGCCGGCGCCTATGATGGTATGCAGCTCATCGATGAACAGCACCACGTTCCCGGCATTGATTATCTCTTTCATGACCCGTTTGAGCCGCTCCTCGAACTCGCCACGGTACTTGGTACCGGCAATCAGCGAAGCGAGGTCGAGCGTCAGTACGCGCTTGCCGATCAGCACCTCGGGGGCCGACGCATCTACAATCCGCTGCGCCAGACCTTCAACAATGGCGGTCTTGCCGACCCCGGGTTCACCAATCAGTACCGGATTGTTCTTGGTCCGGCGAGCCAGAATCTGGATCACGCGCTCAATCTCACGGTCTCGGCCAACCACCGGGTCGAGTTTGTCTTCGCGGGCCATGATGGTCAGGTCACGCGCAAACTCATCGAGGGTCGGCGTTGCCTTCTTGCTGCCCGCGGCGCTCCCGCCTGCCTGTCCTCCGGTCTTGCGCTTCTGCTGCGGCAGCCGCGGCGTAGTTGCTGATCCACCTGCGGTTGACCCCGAGAGCTCGGCAATCACGTCGCGCATCATCTCGATGCTGACGCTGTTCTTGGCCAGGTACTTGGCGGTCTCACCGCCGCTCTCGCGCATACAGGCCAGCAACAGATGCTCGGTACCGATATACTCGTGGCCCAGGTTGCGTGCCTCTTCGGCGGAATCCTCGAGCACCTTTTTGCCGCGCGGCGAGGGAGGAACGTCTCCCAGGATAAACCCTCCGCGCTTCTTGGGAATCAGGCGCTCGATTTCGAGTTGCATCTTGGCCGGATCGATCATTACCTTTTCGAGCGCCTTGTAGCCCAGTCCTCCGCCCTCCTTCAACAGGGCAAGGATGATGTGCTCCGGCAGCAGCTGGTCGGAATGGAACCGTTTTGCCTCATCCTGGGCCAGTATCGTGAGCACTTTCTGAGCGCGTTGTGTAAGTCCTTTGAACATATCCCCTCCACGAGCTAGCTGGTTGCAGCCAGCCGCTGACGCAACAGTTGCGCGCGCCGGTCGTCTTCATCGCCGGTATGAGTGCCGCAGGCCGACACCGCGTGCATCAGATGGCAACGCTGACTCACAAACAGCAACGCCGTCACTTCTTCCATGCTAATCTCTTCGGTCAATTCCAGCGCTACGCCAAGTCTGATCCACGAAAGCAGCGCCATTGCTTCATCAGCAGCAATCGCAGGAGTGTAGCGCAACAATCCAATCGCGCGCTCCACCGACTCAGCGGTATCCTGCCGCCTGCTCTGCAGCAGCTGCAGGCGTGCCTCCCGTTCATAATGTACTAATCCGCGTACCGTTTCTTCAAGCTGAACCGTAATCTGCTCTTCACTGGCACCCGCAACCGCGCCGGTCTTCAGCTGGTAGACGTTGGCCAGCGAGTTCGCCTGCGCCGAATGAAAGCGCCCCAGGCGAATGCCGCGCCGCTCTGCTGCTTGAAGTGCCGCATTGGGGTCACCAAGCTCCACCAGAGCCGGCAAATGCAGCAGCACCGATGCCTGCAACAGCGCGCCGCTCTGCATTGGATCGGCGGCCACGTAGCCCCAGTGCAGCGAAACTGCAAACGGCAGGTCGCGATCTACCCGGTCAGCCATCCGGCTGAGATCGTCGTGGATGCCGCGCAAGTCCAGCCCGCTGCGCACCCCGACCAGGGTCAGGTGTTCACGGTCAAACGGGATAATCACGCAGCCTTGATCAGCACGAACAAAAACCTCGTCTATCGACCCGCCGCCGCTGTTGAGCAGTCCCCGTTCCAGAAGAACAGGAAGAATCTCGCGATCGTTGTGCGCCAGCTGAAGCCGGCTGAAGGTGTCGTTGTGGCCCTGCACAACGGCGCGCAGCCGGCCCGCTAGCGCCTCACGGTCGGAATCGTTCAGCAGATCGGTGAACACGTGGCCATCGAAGTTACGACCGAGCCGCATACGGGACGATATGACTACGTCGCCATCGGCGCCGGAGGCTCGAAACCACCCGCGCCCAAGGTCAAGCTTGTGCGCGTTTATCATTTCAGCGCTCTCCCTGCCCATCCAGAATACGGATACGGTCACGCAGGTGCGCCGCCTCTTCGTAGCGTTCCTGTTCGAGGGCGTGGCTGAGCTGCTGGCGCAACGCTTCCCGGTCAACGTAGAAGGTTTTGTACGGCTCTACCCGCCCCGGTAGCGAGCCGGCGTAGGCGCGTGGATCATCCGCCTGCCCGGCCATCTCGGCGATATCGTGGTGAAATTCGATGTAGCACTCCGGGCAGCCGAGTTTTCCACTGGCACGGAACTCGCGATAACTGGTGCCACAGGACCGGCACTGCTTTTCGACCACTCCATCCTCGTCCTGGCCGAACAGCAACTCTTCGAACAGGTCCGCGGGACTCGGCATCCGCGGCGGCAATTCGGTCATGATGCCGGCCACCTGCGCGCAATCGACACACATCCAGTGCAGCGTCTGCTCCTGGCCAACCGACTGCTCAACGCGAAACGGGGCTTCATTCTTGCCACAATAGCTGCATCGCACCAGAAAAACTCCTCGCGGTCCTCAAACCACTTTAAGCAGAATATACCACTGATTATCGGCACCAACAATCAGTGTTTGCGCATTACGTCGATTGGACGGATTGCCGCCGCACGGCGCGCCGGAATCCACGCGGCCAGCGAGGACAAGCCTATCGCCAGCGACGCCGCAATAATCAGCTCCGCCAGGCTGATGCTCACCGGAAGCTGCTCCAGGTAGTACTCCGAATGGAACAGGCTGACCTGTGGTACCTCAACGGCGCCAAACGGCGCCAACAGCGCGCCGCCACCCTCTGCAACGAGGTTCAGCAGCCATTCAATCCCCGCGAGAATCTGGTTGACGTTGACCGACGCCAGAAGCCCTAGCGCAGTGCCGGTCAGCGCGCCTACAACCCCGGCAAAGAACCCGCACAGCACAAATACCAGCGCAATCATGTTTGGTGTTGCACCCACGCTCTTGAGGATCGCAATTTCGGGCCGCTTCTCGATGATCAGCATCACCATCGCCGAAGAAATATTTACCGCGGCCACGCAGACAATCAACGCCATAATGAAGACCAGCAGGTTCTTGGTTGTCAGAAACGACATGTAGCGCGAGCGTTCGAGATCGTACCACGAGAACAGACGCCACGAAGCGTCAAGCTCGCCGCGGATCGAGCGCACCAGCGCTGCAGTGGCTGGATCCGGCCGCGGTGAGAAGATCGGGTTCTGAATACCGTAGGGGTTATCGATCTTGATTCCGATGATCTGGCGCGCAGTACCGGGGGCAAGGACCTGCAGCCCCCGTTGCAGCGGAATATAGACCCACAAGCGATCGAGATCCTGATAACCGGTAGATACAATCCCGCTGACCGTGAAACTGCTGACACGCGGCAGGAATGCCCCTCCCGGCCCGGGCCGCACGGTCAGCAGTCTGATCACGTCACCGGGGGCGGCCTGCAAACGGCGCGCAATCTGAGACCCAAGCACGATAGGGCTTTCGCCGTGCAGATCAAACGATCCGGCCTGCACCTCCATATAGGTTCGGAAACCGGGGTCGATCTGCCAGATTTCCGGCGCCACAGCGCGTACCGTGGCACCGGTACGGCCGCTGTCCGAATAGAGCAACCCGATTCCCTGACGTTCCGGTATCGTTGCAGTAACACCGGGCAGCAGCGAAAGCCGCTGCTGCAGTTCCTGCAACTGCTGTGAAGATACATCCTCCCGTCCGATAGCCTGCAGGTGGTAGGTTCCGGTCTCAATGAAGCGCGAGGTAATCCCCTGGATCATCCCGTCGGAGACCTGCAGCACCACCACCAGCGGTACCAGGCTCAGGCCCACCGCGATGATCGCCGAACGGATGCGTCCGCGCTGACCCTCGCGCCGCCCGAAGAGCATGCGGGCGGCCAGATAGACGCAAGACTTGATCGTCATTGCGGTTGTAATACCCCGTGAGCCAGTACCAGGTGGCGGTCGGCGTGGGCGGCGAGGGTTGCATCGTGGGTCACCAGCAGCAGTGTCTTGGCACGCGTGCGCACCACGTCAAAAAGGATCTGCTGTACCAGCGCGGAATTGCGTTCATCCAGGTTTCCGGTGGGCTCATCCGCCAGCACCACGTCAGGATCATTGACCAGCGCACGCGCTACCGCAACCCGCTGCCGCTCTCCGCCGGACAGCTGGCTGGGGTAGTGTTCGCCTCTATGCTCGAGCCCGACCGCGGCCAGCAGCACCCGAGCGTGCTCCAGGGCCTCGCGGCGCGCGGTACCGGCCATGTAGGCCGGCAGCATGACGTTCTCCAGCGCGGTGAAATCCTTTAGAAGGTAGTGAAACTGGAAAACCAGCCCCAGCGAATGCGCGCGGTAGGTAGAGAGCTCAAACTCGTCCAGGGTGTTCACGCGATAGCCGGCAACACGAATCGTCCCACCGCTGGCGGATTCCAGCCCGCCTGTTATATTCAGCAACGTACTTTTGCCGCTGCCACTCTCACCGGTTATGACCACCACGGTGCCTTCTTCAATCGACAGTTGTACATCGACCAGAATCGATATCTGTTCACTCCCGGTTACAAAAACCTTCGAGACATGCTCGATACGTATGATCTCGGCCATCGTCTACTCCGTCACTATTGGTAGCGCAGCACTTCCGCCGGGCGAATACGCGTGATGCGTGTTGATGCTGCCAGAGCCGCGAGGCCGGCCGACAGAAGCGCAAACAGAAAGATACCGGCAGCCTCCCAGAAGAACACGTGGCTCGGTACCTCCATGATATAGAAATAGGTGGGCGAGAAAATCGTGAAATCGGCGCCCACATGAATACCCAGCGGCCACAGAATGATCGCCAGCAGATCCGCCACTGCGTTAACGCCAACCTCGGCAAACGCAAATACTTCGTTGATGTTTACCGAGAGCGCCAGTCCGGCGGCCATGCCAATCAAGCCGCCGCCGAGTCCAATCATCAGCCCCTCGATAATGAACACCAGCTGGACGCTGTGCGGTGGGGCGCCCAGCGCCTTCAGCACCGCAATCTCTTCGCTGCGCTCCAGCACGCTGCGCCGCAACGCCTGAAAGATATTGGCTCCCACCACCACAAAGATAAGTCCGATCAGAAAGCTCATCATCAGCTTCTCCACCCGCAGCGCACCAAAGATCGAACGGTTGTATTCGCGCCACGAGATGACCTCGCCGTCCACGCCGTACTCGTTTACCAGTGCGGTAACCTGCGCTCCAACGCGCCGGTCGGCAAATCGGTCACCGAGCTTGATTCCCCAAATCGGGCGGTCATCGACCTCGAATACGTCGGCCGCGGCGTCAAGCGAAATGAATCCCCAGCCACGATCGTAATCCAGGAAGCCGGTGCGGAATAGTCCGGTGACCCGCAGCGCGGCCTCGCGCGGCCGGCGCATATCCAGCTCACCGCCGGAAAGGCTCAGAAAGCTAACCTGGTCTCCCACGCCGACTCCCAGCGCGCGCGCGAGTTCAGCGCCCAGAACCACAGAATCCACCCCTGATACGTCAAAGCTGCCGCGGGTCAGCTGCAGGTGCTCGGCCAGACCCGGGTCCAGCTCGGTTGCATTCCAGGGTACGCCGCGCAGCATGACCGCCTGCGGCTCGCCGAACACGCCGCGCCCCAGGCTCTGCACCTCCACAAACGGCAGCACGGTGGTGACCCCCGGCAGAGCAGCGAGTCGATCGCGCAACTGTGCCGGCATCTGCGCGGAAGGACCGGGCTCCAGGCGCAGATGGTAGGAATTGACCTCCAATATGCTTTCGATGGTGTTCAGCTGAAAGCCATTCATCACCGCCAGCACGGCAACCAGCGTCATGACGCCCACCGAGAGTCCGGTCACCGATAGCAGCGCCGCTGCGTGACCTTTTTCGCGGCGTCGGGTTCGAAAGTGCCTGCGGGCAACAAACAGTATCCAATCTACGCGCATCGGAGCTCCCGGCGCAGCGCCTCAGCGGCTGCGAATGACTTCGCCGTCACGAATAATCTCCCTTGCAGTCTGCTCGTCATTGCGAAAGTGCAGCCGTACAATGAGCTGCCCATTGTGGAATCGCTCCTCGATCCGCCGGCCCTGCTCCGGATAGATAATGCGGCTCTGCAGACGTTCATTCACACGCTCTTCCTGCTGCGTCAACCTGCCATCCTGGTCATACTCGAAGCTGCTGACACGGCGGCGCCCGGGTTCGGTGACAACCTCACGGATCAGCCCGTGCGGCCCGTGGCTGCGCTCACTGACCGAGACGGTGCGCTCATCGCGGCTGACCACGCTGCGTATACTGCGCTGCTCGGCATCGAAGTACTCGCTGGTGACGCTGACGCCATCTCGATCGTGCTGCTCTTCAACCGTTTGCTCCAACCGGGCGCTGTCCCCGCGATAGTAGTAACGGGTGCTGGATACGAGCTCGTCGTCGCGCAGCTGCTGCAGTTGCTGCACGCGCTCGAGGCTGTCGTAGCGCAGCCGCTGCAGCATCTCACCGCTTCGGTGCTGTTCCTCCAGCAGCCGCCCCCGAACAAAGACGTAGCGCGAGCTACGCTCGCTATTGTCAACGTAACGACGGCGCAGCTCGCGCAGCATGCCGTCGCTACTGTAGCTATAGCTATCGCTATAAACCGGTTGCCCGGCATCGCCGCCCGGCGCATCGGCGCGAAAAGCGCGCGCTTCTATGCGCCGTCCGTCACGGTAGCGGTACTCGTAGCGCTCTATCAGCGCACCGTCGGGGTCCAGCCGCTGTTCCGATACCAGTGCGCCGTTGTGATAGAGCAGACGCACGGTCTCGTGCGGCGACTGATCGACGTGCAGCACCCAGCTGTGAGCGGATCGTGCGGCCGCCTCGATCGGCGCCAGCGCCTCGGCGTCGGCGTTGGATCGAAACCATCCTCCGGCGGCAACCGGTGCCGCCGCCAGACTGAGTACAACGCCAACCAGCAGCAGTGGGCGGTGCAGTTGCCCTGACATCGCGTTCACCTGCCCGCGCTAGAGCCCGACCAGATCGTCGATGTAAGCGCGCGTGTCAAAGCGCCGGATGTCGCTGTAGCGCTCGCCGTCGCTAATGTAGCTAAACGGGATTCCCAGCGTCTTACAGATTGGAACAACAATGCCTCCTTTGGCGGTCGAGTCGTACTTGGTGAGCACTGCAGCATCCACGCCAACCGCCTCGTGAAAGGTCTCAGCCTGCCGCAGTCCGTTCTGACCGGTAGTGGCATCGATCACCAGCAGCCTTCGGTAGTTGCAGTCAGCCGCCCTGCCAGCAACAATTCGGTCGATCTTCTGCAACTCGGCAATCAGATTAGCCTTGTTGTGCATCCTTCCGGCGGTATCGGCCAGCACAATCCGCTCACCGCGGTTGGAAGCGCTCTGCAGCGCATCGTAGATTACAGCACCCGGGTCGGCGCCCTGGGCCTGGCGCACGATGCGAACCCCCAGCCGCTGTGCATGCACGGCAAGCTGTTCGACCGCAGCCGCGCGAAAGGTATCTCCAGCGGCCAGCACCGTGCCGCTGACGCCGCAGTCGGCCTCAAAATGGTGCGCCAGCTTGGCGATGGTGGTTGTCTTGCCCACGCCGTTGACGCCCAGAACCAGGTAGACGTTCATCCGCGCGGGATCAGGCGAAAGATCGACGGCGGTCACGTACTGCAGCAGAATATCGTGCAGCGCCTGACGAAGCGCCTGGTCACCGTTCAGCTGCTCCTTTCTGGCTCGCAGGCGCAGCAGCTGCGAGACCTCCATTGCAACCGTACCGCCGAGGTCCGCCTCTACCAGCGAATCCTCCAGCTCTTCGAAGAACGATTCATCGGCGGTCCCGATACCGAATACCTGGCGCAGTCTGGCAGATAGTCCTTTCTTCATCTCAGTTGCTCCTGATGCACACGTCTCAGTGAAAGTGGTACGACTCAGCGGTCCGGATATAACGTACCAGTTGCAGCGCCATATTGACAAACAGCCCCGTGCTGACACCCACGCTGCCCCAGTACGCCCAGTAGATAGTGTTACCGCTTTGCACCAGACGATCTGCGGCATCGGGGTCCAGTTCCGCTGGTGTACCGGCGGCAAACAGGGTAAAAAGGTTGTCGTAGATGCCGTTGAGGATAATCGGCGCCGGCAGCGACAGCACAAAGAAGCCGAGCGAACGGTAGAACCGATCACGCTGGGCTTGCGTCTGCTCGCTCCAGCCGACAATATCCGAGGCCAGCCGGCGCGAGACAACCTCGGGCGAGTCGGGTCCCAGTACCAGCCGCGCGCTATGATGGCCCTCGCGCTGCAGGATGGCGATCTGCGGCTGCTGCGGACGCGGCACCGTCGCAGGCGTGCGTCCGCTCCACACCGATTCTATGTAGACGTCGGCGCCGGGTGGATCAGACTCGACCGTGATGCTATCGGTTTCAACGGCGTCAAGCTCCACGCTGAGCTCGGCCTGCTCGAAGGGCAGCAGCACCACGGTTTCGCGGTGCTCACGGTCCTGGTAGCTTACGCTGACCTCGCGCGGTCCCGGCTCCAGCCAATTGACGCTCACCGCGCCAAATCCGTAGAGCATGCCGTCCACCACTACCGCGGCGTCTGGCTGCGAGGTACGCACCGTCAGATTGGCCCACGGCCTACCGAGCGCTGCCTCGGCGGCGCGACCGATCACCTCGTCGATAAGCTCAAACACCTCTTCGGCGCGCAGGACCTCGATATCGCGCAGCAGCGTACGCTGTTGCGCCGCGCTGTAACCCGATATCTCAAGCACCAGATACTCATCATCCAGCGCTCTGATCGATCCCGAGAATACGTAATCGAGCCGCTCGCGCCGCGCGGTTTCGCGCGCTGAAACGCCGCCCGGCAGCAGCTGTCCAGCGCTCGGCCGGACCTCCAGCGGTTTGCGCGCGGCAATTTCGATCTGCCCGGGCTGGATTGCAGCCAGCCGTTGATAGCCGGCGCGTGCCAGAGCCACGCGCTCTTCGGCGCTCTCGAGACGTTCCTGGCGGGTCTCAGCAGTAATGTCGGCAAACAGCAGCCGGTCGCGGGTGCGGATTTCGCGGTCAAGCGCACGCCCGGCATCGATCTGTGCCGCTTCGAGCACGCGCAGCCGGTGGGCCTGGCGTTCGGCCTGGCTCAGGCGATGCTCGCGCAAACCCGATAGGGTCTCGAGCACCAGCAACGGGATCGACCGCGTCAGCGTCTGCTGCTCCGGTGTCAGCCCGCTGGACTCAAACGGCAATACACCGATGCGATAGCTCTCGCGCTGGTCTTGCGGAAGCGCGGGCTCCTCGGGCCGGCCACGCGCCGCTAGCAGCGCCGGCTGCAGCAGCAGAGCCAGCAGTAACGCGGCCGTAACCGGCTTCATGACAGCGCAACCCGTTCCAGCGCCGAGACGACGCGCTCGGGACGAAACGGCTTGACGATGAAATCGCGCGCACCAAGCTGAATGGCGCGTACGATCATCGCCTGCTCACCAAGCGCGCTGCACATAATGATGTTGGAGCCGGGATCGATACGACGCAGACGGCGCAAGGTTGTTAAACCATCGAGCACCGGCATCACGATATCGAGCAGCACCACGTCCGGCTCGATCTCGCGATAGCGTGCGATGGCCTGTTCACCGTTCTCCGCTTCGGCAACTATGCGGAACCGGCTATCACTGAGTGCTTCACGGATTGCCTGGCGCATGAACGGGAGATCGTCGACTACCAGGACTCGGAGCTCGGTCATTGATTCTGCTCGGCCCACTGCGCCTTCAGGTACTCCTCGATGAACCCGTCGAGATCTCCATCCATTACCGCCTGGACGTTACCGGTTTCCTTTTTGGTCCGGTGATCCTTGACCATGTTATACGGATGGAACACGTAGGAGCGAATCTGGCTGCCCCAGCCGATCTCCTTCTTCTCCTGTGCACTCAGCTCGTTCTCTTTCTGGCGCTCATCGTGGTACAGCTCGAACAGTCGCGAGCGCAGCACCTTCATTGCGGTAGCACGATTCTTGTGCTGGCTGCGTTCGTTCTGGCACTGCACCACCAGACCGGACTCCAGGTGCGTGATGCGCACCGCGGAATCGGTCTTGTTGACGTGCTGGCCGCCGGCACCGCTGGCGCGGTAGGTGTCAACGCGGATATCCTCGGGGCGAATGTCCACTTCGATGTCGTCTTCGATAACCGGTGTTGCGTAGACCGAAGCAAACGAGGTATGGCGCCGCGCACTGGAGTCAAATGGCGAAATGCGCACCAGCCGGTGCACCCCCGACTCGGCCTTGAGGTATCCGAACGCAAAGCTGCCGTCAACCTGCATCGTAACCGACTTGATCCCGCCTTCGGCCTCCTGCAGATCCAGAATCTCGCTCTTGAATTCGCGCCGCTCGATCCAGCGGCTGTACATGCGCAGCAGCATTGCCGCCCAATCGCACGCCTCGGTGCCGCCGGCGCCGGCGTGGATGGTAAGAAACGCCGGGTTGACGTCAAGCGGCTCACCGAGCAGTTCCAGAATGCGCGTCTTCTCGTAGCGGCGCTGCAACTGCTGGTAACTCGAGCGGATCTCACTCTCGACCGAGTGGTCTTCCTCCTGCTGTGCCAGAGCCAGCAGCTCTTCGAGATCCTCGGTTTCCTGCACCAATTCCTGCCACGGCTCAAAGCGGTCACGCAACCGCTTCAACTCAGCCAGCGTCTTTTCGGCGTTCTCGCGGCTGTCCCAGAAGTCGGGTGCCGCTGTCTTCTGCTCTATCCGGCTTATCTCAAACTTCAAGCGTTCAGGGTCAAAGACGCCTCCAGGTTTCAAGGATATTCTCGCGCAATTCGCTGATCGGACCGCTAACATCTTCAAGCATATCTGCCCCCTGTTGAGTCATGTACCGCAGCTGACCGTCCAGTACAGTACATTACCGTGCAGTATAGACGAGCACGAGCGATGTTTCCAGACAGGCAGCGGCAACCTCGCACACATCGGCGCAACGTGATATAGTGTGCGGGCAGACAGAGATAGACACACGCTGCAAGGAGTAGCCTATGAGCGATCAATACCACGAGCCGGCAGAGGAACTGAGCGGTCACACGCGCGACTGCACCCGCATACTGATGAGTCTGAAGGAAGAGGTCGAAGCGGTAGACTGGTACAACCAGCGGATGAGCCTGGCCGGCGACGAAGGAGTGCGCCGCATCCTCGAGCACAATCGCAACGAAGAAATGGAGCACGCCTGCATGGCGCTGGAGTGGCTGCGACGCAATATGCCCGGCTGGGACGAGATGATGCAGACCTATCTCTTTTCTGAAGGGGACATTGTGGCGTCCGAAGAAGCGGCCACCGGACACGGCGCAGAACACGCCGGCGGATCTGGCACGCGCAGCAACGGCTCAGCACGCGGACTGGGCATCGGACACGTTCGCGACAGGGAGAAGCGCTGATTATGGATATGCTCAGAAAAGAGCTGGCACCGATCGCATCGGCAGCCTGGCAGGAGATAGAGTCGCAAGCGGTTCGCTACCTCAAGAGCACCCTCACGCTGCGCCAGGTCGTCGATCTGGTTGGCCCCAAAGGGGTTGATTACATGGCGGTTCCCAGCGGGCGCCTGTCACAGCCGGCCGAGCAGCCGGAAGACTCTGTGCGCTACGGCGTGTGCCGGGTGCAACCGCTGGTTGAAATGCGTTCACCGTTTGAACTCAACCTGTGGGAGCTCGACAACGCGGTTCGCGGAGCCGCGGACATCGATTTGCAGCCGTTGGAGCAGGCCGCCTGGGAGTTGGCCAAGTTCGAGGAACAGGCCGTCTACCTCGGCCTGAAAGAGGCCGGGCTCGAGCCGCTTCAAGCGCTATGCGCTCACGATCCGATTAACTACGGCGGCAAGCTGGATCAGTTGTACCCGTCGGTGGTTGCCGGGCTGACTACGCTGCGCAAAGCGATGATTGAAGGGCCCTACGCGCTTGTTGTTCGCGAGTCCGAATGGAACTACCTGATGAGCACCGTTGTCGGCAAACCGCTGATCCAGCACGTTGAGGCTGTCATCGGCGGGCCGGTGCTGTTCAGCCCGTTCATTCCAGCGGCAATGCTGGTATCGCAGCGCGGAGGTGACATCGAGATGGTCCTTGGCCGCGATATCGATATCGGCTACAGTTCGCACAGCTCGCAAACGGTGAGCCTCTACTTTACCGAGACGTTTACCTTCCGCGTGCTCGACCCGACGGTCCTTCTGTTTTTGAAGTAAGAGAGGTGGCGGCGATGAAGCATTTGCGGACAAGTACGCTGATGCTGACACTGCTGTTGACGGCGCTTATGTCCGCCGCGGCCGTGAGGGCCGCGGCCGGCACCGAGCAACCGATAAGCAGAGTGCGCAGCGAGGTGACCGATGATGCTGTGACTGTGAGCTGGAGCGCAGATTCAGACCCCGGCGACCTGATCCTGTTCCGCTCGCGCGACCCGATCCAGTCTACCGAGAAGCTGGCCGCGGCTACCCGGATTGCGGTAGTCAGCAGCGCCCGGCAGGAGTTCCGCGACTACCCGATACCCGGCGTGCCGGCGTACTACGCACTGGTATCGGCCCGGGCAATTGCCGATGGGTCGATCGTACTGCAACCGGGACGCAATACTACCACTGCCGCGGTGCAATTGCCGCTGGGCTCGCGCATCAGCGACCGGCAGTTCTTTGCTCCCTACTCGTTTCGCGCCAGTCCGCTGCCATACCTGCAGCCGTGGCGCGATATGCTGCAGGGTGACGGAGATGCTCTGCCGCGACCGCTTCCCCAACAGCGTGTCACGCGGCTTGAACCGGCCACCGCCGCGGCGGTTGAACGGCTGATGGAGAGCGTGCCGCCGCAGCGGTCGCGCGCACGCGCTGCAACCGTGCTGCCAGAAGACGCCGACCTCAGCGATAAGGGAGTAGCGTTCACCCTGCGCAGCATTGTCGACGGCCCGTTTTCGCACGGCCGGTGGCACCAGGCGCGTGAGCAGATCGAGAATCTGCTGACTCTGCCGCTGCCATCCGAGGTAGAAGCGCGTGCGCGCTTCTACCTCGGACAGACGTACTACTACCAGGGGCTCTTCCAGCGCGCGGTATTGGAGTTTCTGCTGGCCCGACCGCATTACCACGCCCAGGCGTCCGACTGGATTGCCGCCTCGCTGCGGCGAGCCGATCTCGACGTACGCTGACTGACTACGGCGCCCCGATCTTCAGAGTCACGCCGACCGACCACGATTCACCGGGATCGAGGCTGATACTCCACCCCGGCACAACACAGCTGCCCTGGTACTGTGAGTCCTGCGACAAACCGCAGCGGCCTTCGGTGGTCAGCGAACAGACCCAGACCGTTGCCGGCTGCGTACAGCCGACGGCCAGCGCCAGATCATTGACCCGGTCCAGAAAACGCAGCTGAGATGTAGCCAACGCGTGCGGCCCGCGCGCCGAGGCCAGAGGGGGATGCTGCTCTGCTTCCAGCATCAGGGCATCAGGGTCATCAGACAGGAAACCGAGGTTGATCTCACAGGAAAACCAGCCGTGGGTGCGGCTGTCGGCGTTGTTGCTGATCGTGTAATCGATGTGCAGCTGTGACGAGCCGAACTGGAACCGTTTGCGCAACGTCAGGTCGCGGCTGTTGTCGCGAATAGGCGCCACGAGCTGCAGCACGTTGTGATCGCGGTCGAGCTGATCGGCCTGGTAGAGTTCCCCGCTGAGGTTAGCAACCTCGGGGCAGGTTGCCGCCATGAAATCCTTCAGCTGCGGCATCTCGGCGTAGAAGTGATCTACAAAGGCTCGCCGCAGGTATGTGTCGTACGTGGCGCCAGCGGTAGCCTGATACAGCTCCGGATGCCGGCCCAGCGTATCGAGATAGTTCCAGGGAGTAGGCAGATAGTCCAGTTCAAAAACAACTCCACCGACAGTGTGCACGTAGACGTTTATGTCGTGCCCCTGATAGAGGTACTCTGAAAGGCCGTCCATATCGAAATCAAGGCTGAGTACCGACGGTATGAAGATACCTTTCTCGCGCGTGACTTTTTCGGCTTCGATCAGACAGGAGTAGACGCGTTTACGCAACAGGTTCTGGTAGATTCCGCCCGGGCGGCCGTGCCAGTAGGCGTTATGGCACTGCCCTTTCCACAGCTCTTCGCGCGCCAGCTGCTTGCGATACTTGTCTCCGCGCAACTGGTTCACCAGGATGTGCGTGTACTGCATCTTGGCGTACATGAGATTGCTTTCCGGGTAGTGGGCCAGAAACTGGCGAAAGAAGCCGGCAGTCCGGTGCCCATTGCTGGAATCAGCAGTGACACACCACTGCATCAGGTCGCGATAGGAGGTTGACGGGAAGTACCCGCGCCGTCGCGGTGCAACGCGCCGCAGGTAGCGCGCCGGCGTGGTCACCTCGATCCAGTCCTGATTGGCTATCAGCAGTTCGAGAAACCGTCTGATCCAGCTCAGCGCCGCTTCTCCGGATTCTAACTGCTCTGCATAACGTTCACCGTCAACGATAAGCGACAGCAGTTCATTCTCGTCAGCGGTACGATACTGCCGCAGTTGCTCTACCAAATCCTCCGGTGTGACCGCGCCTAATGACTCGCACAGCGAGCGGATCAGTGGAAAGGCGATGACGGTCTTGCCCTCATCTTCGGTAATGCACGGTGCACGCAGTGCGGTTCCCTCAAGTCCGCCGGCAGCAAACTGAAGATCGTAAAGAAAGGTGTAATCGATTCCGCTGGCCTTCAGCAGCGAAGGCAGCGACGGTTCCCAGACCTGTTCGGTAATCCACGCGCCGCGCGGTCGGCGCCCGAAGCGCTTTCGCAGATGGGTGGTCATGCGCTCGATCTGGCCCAGTCTGTCCGGCCGGGGGATCAGCGCCAGCACCGGGTCGTAGAAGGCGCCACCGAGCAGCTCCACCTGCCTGCGTTGCGCCATCTCCGAGAGGACATCGGTAAACTCGGAGTGGTGCCGGTCAAGCCACTGCAGCAGATGACCGGAATAGTGCAGCGTAATTGGCAGCTGCGGCTGATTATAGGCGGCGCGCAGAAACGGTTTATAGGCTCGCTGATAGGTGTTTTCGATACTACTGTCATCAATGCCGATCGGTTGAGAGTTGGTAGTGCCGAAGATCAGTCTAACTTTCATGAGGTCTTGGCCCGGGCCGTGACAGGGATTGTACTCCCCTCACGAGGCGTTTGTAAAGGTTTGAACTAAATATAACTAACCAAAACCTAACCAAAGAGGTTGATCAGCAGCGCCCGGTCAAACGCCAGCAGCGCCATTGCGATCAGCCCGGCGCTGATGAAGGCTATCGGCGCGCCGCGAAACGGTTTTGGAATCCACTCTCGGTCGAGCTGCTCGCGTACGCCGGCTACCAGGACCGTGGCCAGCAAAATGCCGATTCCAGCGGCAACACCGGCCACCAGACTCTCGCGCACAGAATAATCGTTACGCACCACGATGAGCATCATGCCAACCGTAGCACACTGAGCCATCATAACCGTTCGATTGGGTTCAAACCGTTGCCGCTGCAGCGGCGCAACCCGCTGCAGCAGGTAATCTGCAAGCCTGACTACCGCCACCGCAAGCAGCACGAATGCCAGGGTCTGCAGAAAGCCGAGCTTCAGCGGCTCCAGCACCACCAGATGAACAATCCGTGCCAGTACGGTGGTAACCGCGAGAAGCACGGTGAACACCGAAGCGAACAGTGCTCCTTCGCGCAAGCCGCGGGTTGTGTCCATGACAGGAGACAGGCCCAGGAAATAGGTGAAGACCAGATTGTTGACCAGAACATAGCTTACAAAGATAGCAATCCAGCTCACTGTGGCGCTCCTTGTGCAGCAGAAACCGATTCCGCGCGCTCCAGGCGTCGCCTCAGGCGTTCGCGGACCCAGTTGTGGAATCCGAGCAGGTAGCCCACCACCAGAAAGGCCCCCGGCGCAAGAGCCAGCATGCGCAGCGGTGACTGCGATACAAACGGGAGCACTATAACCCCATTAAACCCGGCAAACGGCAACAGCGTGAGCGTTCCCAGGCCGATCGCCTCGCGCAGCGTGGCAACCATTATCAGCGCAGCAGCAAAGGTCAAGCCCGCCGATAACGCATCCAGCGTTGCTGAGGCCATCGTGTCGTGATCGATTCGCGTCCGTGCGATCACAATGCAACTGACTGCGATAAGCGGTACGTACATGCCGAGTTCGGCCGAGATTCGCGGCAGGTAGGCCTGCAGCAGTAGATCGAGAACGCTTACCAGAGCGGCGATCACAACAAATCCTGCGACGCTGCGGCTCTCACCGCTGAAAACGCCCCGCACCGCAGTCAGGAAGACGCTCGCGCCAATCAGCACCACTGCGGTGGCCAGACTGAAAACAACCGCGTGGATCAGGTGCGTTGAGACAGCCAACGCCGGGCATAGCGCCACCATCATTGCGAAGACGCGGCTGCGTTGCAGTTCCGCGCCGGCAGCCGGGCTACTACTCACGGCAGCTCCTCCACAAAACGACTGGCCTGCAGCAGCGCGTCAGCTATTGCAGCAAAGGTCATACTGGCGCCCGAGACCGCAGCGTAGCTGTCAGAGTCGAGCTGCGACACGCTACGCGGGATCGGACGCTCGGCCCCGCTGCCGATAAACGGATCGAGAAAACGCGGGGCTCTCGCAATCGCCCACAGCAGTTCGCCGCTTTCTATCATTTGCAGCGCAAAGATGTTGCCGTTGCGCTGCAGCCCGAGCAGCAGTTGCATTGGGCTGCGATGGCCCTCCACGGTCAGATGAATCACGTAGGCCTGCCCGTTATCGAGCTCGTAGTAGGCTATCAGCGCCGCACCGGCCGCAGCTGTGCCCGGATCCAGCAGCGTAGCCGGCCCGACCGTGCGGTCAGCGGCAAGATCGGCCACCGCTCGGTCAACCGTCCGGCGCCGGCTACGAGCCGCTTCGGGCACACTGAACAGCTGCACGACAAACAGCAATAACACTACCGTCAGGACCAGTATCGCCAGCCACGCCGTGTCAGCGGAAACGCGAAAACGGGTCACCTGGTCCTTCCTCTTCGGCCGCCGAGCCGCCGCGGACGCGTCAGGCGGTTGATCAGCGGTGTACAGGCGTTCATGAAGAGTACCGCCAGCGCGGCCCCTTCGGCAGCGCCGCCGTAAGCACGGATGACAAAGGTCAGCGCACCGGCGCCGGCTCCAAAGACCAGCATGCCGGCGGCGGTCAACGGGCTGGTCACCGGGTCGGTGGCAACGTAGAACATCACCATTATGACGCTGCCGCTGACAAGTTGAAACAGCACGTCACCGGAGAACGCCGCGCCCCCGTAGGGCAACCCTCCAACGATCCACGATAACCCGACAAACGCAGCAAAGTACGCGGTTGGAATCTCCCAGCTGATCGTGCGTCTGCTGAACAACAGCAGCGTTCCCAACAGTAACAGCAACGCCGACCCTTCGCCGATTGCCCCCGGTACGTTACCGACAAACGGATCAACATAGCCGGCAGGAAGATGCACTCCGATATGCGTCAGTATGTTGAGATTGAGCCACTCGGTAACGGCCGAGTCGAGAGTGCTGCGCGGGAATCCACTGCTGGAAAGAATGGCGACCGGGCCACCAAGCAGCGCCTGCCCTTCGTGAACGGCGTTCTGTACGATTGACAACGGCGTAGCGCCGGCTATAGAATCAGCGCCGAGAGTCCGCGGCATGGTCCAGCGTGTCATAGGGCCGGTCCAGGAGAAATGGACAAACACGCGTCCGGCCAGAGCGGGATTTATCCAGTTGCGGCCCAACCCACCGAAGGTCCATTTTGCCACGCCAATTGCGAAGACCGCGGCTGCAATGACCACGTAGAAGGGAACCGCCGGCGGCAGCATCATACCGAGCAATAGACCCGTCAGAATCGCACTGCCGTCAGACAGCGTTTCGCGTGACCCGCTGATCAGCGTTTCGGTGATAGCCGACGCAATCACCGCCATCAGAACCACCAGCAGAGCCCGTAAGCCATAAACGTAGATACCCCACATAGCGGCGGGCAGCAGTGCCGCTGTCACGCTCCACATGAGCGAGCGGGTTGACAGGCGTTCATGGTACTGAGGTGCGGCGGTTTTGACGAGCATCGGTCGGCCGCTGCGCTGGGTCTCGGGATTGCTCACGTCCGCCCCCCGTGCCGTGTTACAGCCAGCTTACCGTTCTTGAGCCCGTCTACCAGGGGTATATGCGCCGGACAGATGAATCCACAGCAACCGCACTCGATGCACTCGAACAATCCGGCAGCCTGCGCCTGATCGAGCTCGCCGTGTTCGAGCATTTTGTACAGCGACGTCGGCTCCAGCCCCACCGGACAAGCGCGCACGCAGCGGCCGCAGCGGATGCAACCAGTCTCTGCACCGTGATAGATTTCAGTGGCGGTCAATGCCAGTACGGCGGTAGTTGCCTTGGTTACCGGGGTAGACACATCGATAATCGTGTGGCCCATCATGGGACCACCGACTACTATCTTCTCCGGAGATTCAACAAACCCGCCGCACTCGGCAATAAGCTCGGCAATTGGTGTACCGATGCGAACCTTGATATTGGCCGGCGATCGTAGCGCGGCGCCGGATAGCGTAACAATGCGTTCGATCACCGGCTTCTGATAGACAATCGCTTCAAACACGGCGTACACGGTTGCCACACTCGAAACTATAACACCGATCTCGCTGGTTTCGCGCTCAGCGGAAACCTCGCGGCCGGCTATCGCACGCGCCAGCAGCCGTTCGTCACCCTGCGGGTAGTTCACCGGCAGGGCGCGTACAGCGTAATCCAGGCCGCGCTCGCGGATCCTGCGCCGCAGATTGCGTATGGCTTGAGTGCTGTCTTTCTGTAGCGCAATGGTGACACGCTGCGGTCGGAGTATCCGCTCGGCAATCCGTGTTCCTTCCAGAACTCCGTCGGTCATTTCAATCATCAAACGGTTGTCGGCGCTGAGATACGGCTCGTTCTCGATACCGTTAACGATCAGGTGCTCAATCTCTGCAGCGCGCGGCAGATTGAATTTGCGATGGACAGCGTTCCCTGAACCGCTCATGCCGACCACGCCGTTATCGCGAATCCCGCGCAACAGCTCACGCACCGACGTGCGTTGCCAGTCGATTGGCTCGGCTACCTTGCCCAGCCGATCGAACTCACCCTCCAGATCGATAACGAACGCTTCGCAGCTACGTTCATCGGCGAGCGTCAGCGTGGTTGTACCGCTGACCATCCCGGGAACCGGTGCGTGAACATTGGCAGCGGTAGAATCCGCCGCCCGGCCGATCAGCATCCCCTCGCGGACCCGATCTCCCACGCGAACAACCGGCACAGCAGCTGGACCGGCGTGCTGCAACAGCGGAACTACGCAGCGTGAAGGCACCGCGGCGTTGCGGATTGCCAGAGAACGCGTCACAGCTTTACGATTGTCAGGGTGCACTCCACCCCTGGGGCGTCTTGGAAGTGTAATCATGCGTAGTGCCGATTGCTCCTCTGCAACAGGGCCCGACCACTATAGCTCGCCCGTCGTCCTGCAGCAGCGTAGACAAAATAAGGTGCCGCAACCACGATCATAAGTATAGCGTGCCGTGCCAGAAAAGACCGCCCGAAGTATACCTTAGTCTTTGGGCGCCGCACAACCTGAACCGCAGCGGGCTGAGCCAACAGAATAGCCTCAACACCGTAGCGCGGTGATTCCCGCAGCACGCGATCGAGCCACGCGCGGGTGTACTCCACTATTGTTTCATCACTGCGCTCCAGCTGTGTCTGATTGCGCACAAAGCGCGGTCGGGTCAGAACCTCATCCTGCTGCGGTACTCCCCAATCGCGCCGGTACATGAACGCTTCCTGAAACGCACGATGTGCCACGTAGTCCGACAGGTTGGGCAGTGCTCCGGCCGCGCGATGATCGGCAAGACGATGCAGCGTCTCAAAGTTGTGATGATCGCCGTCAATCGGCTCTGGTTCGGGCAAATGCGGCACCTCGGGCTGCGGCAGTACCGCGTACAGTAGCGGCGCTGCCAGCGCCAGCACCAGCACCGCACGCAGCACCCCGGGCGCAGCCATCCGGCGCCAGCGGCGTGTCCGCGTGATCGGAAGCGGCGTGAACAGCCGATGCTCGCTGAGGCGATAATCGCGCCAACGCAGCAGCAGCAGTGCCAGCACTGCAGCAGCAGTGCCGCTGCTGCCTGCAACCACGGCCAACCGACCGTAGAAGCCGTCGCCGGGATAAACCAGCACGCTGACCGCTACCGCGATTGTCAGCCACGCGAGCCCGGCTAAAAGTGGACCGTTTCGACGGTCGCGCACGGCACGCGCCCCTACTTCCATTGTACCAACCGCTGAGCAGTATACGCTCACTGCAACACCGAAAGCCGGCAAGCCGCCGAAGACTAACCACGGCAGCCACGGCAGCGCTGCCGCCAGCGCTGCCGTGCGGTAGCCGCGGCCGCGCACGATCAACAGCAGCGCGATCAGACCAAAAACGGCGCTGAAGACCAGAGCCCCCTGCAGATCCCACTCTGCGAAGTGCCACCACGTTCCATCGTCGTTCAGCGCAGCAGCCAGGCTACGATACGCCAGCCAGGGATTCTCCTCGCTGGCAAGGTACACAATTGCCGCCGGCTGCCCGTTTGAGGTTGTGCGGAACCAATCCGGCAGGGATCGAATGTAGGGATCCAGTCGCGGGTCTACCGGGTCCAGGCGTGCCGCCACTGTCGGCAGTGGTACAGTCTCCAGCGATCCAAACCTGTTCAGCGCCACTGTAGCGGTACAGGCGGCTATCACACGCTCAAACCGCGCGGCATTCAGCCGCTCGACCAGCTGTTCACAGTCGGCTTCGGGATCAACCAGCAGCAGGTAGTACCCACTCCAGATGCGCCCGTGACGCTGTTGAGCCGGCAACAGGAAGAACAGCGTCAACGACACAGCGTAGAGCAGGCACAACGCCAGCAGAGCTGCTGTTGAGGGTTGGCTCTGGTTCTGTTTCATAGAGCGTACTACTCTTGTGGACAATTACAGCATGCTGAAGGCGACGGCGATGAAAAACCCAAGCAGCACCCCTACCGATACCTCACTGGGCGTGTGCCCGTGCACCTCTTTGACCAACGTGAACTCAACTTCCTGGCGGCGTTGCAGCTCGATTCCCAGGCGGTTGAGCGCCTGCGCCTGCAACCCCGCCGCACGACGCACACCAAGTGCGTCGCGGATTATCAGTATGCCGTAGAACAGCGCCAGCACAAACATCGGATCGGACAGACCGTAACGGAAGCCGATCGAGGTGGCGAGCGCCGTTACCAGTGACGAGTGACTCGACGGCATACCTCCGGTTTTCCACAGCAGGGTCTCAGCAAAGTCACGCGAACCACGCATGCGGTTGCGAAAGGCTTCGATGATCGCCTTCAGCAGTTGTGCAATCAGCCAGCTGAACGAAGCCGACAGGAAGACGGGGCTGAGTAGTAATCGGTACAGGTCTGCGGTGGTACCCGGTTGCATAATGCATTCAGATTGTAAAAGCCCGCCACCATTTGTCAAGCGTGCGTGTTCATGACACAATACCGCATGACCGACCAGCCCCTCCGTCCGATCCGCCAACTCAAAGCCGGTGCCGACGACAACGGCCGCCGCATAGACCGCGTGGTGCGCCGCGCGCTGCCGCAGTTGGGGCTGTCGCAGTTGCACCGTGCGTTGCGTGTCGGTGACATCACCCGCAACCAGAAGCGCTGTAAAGCTTCCGACCGCGTCGTGGAGGGTGATGTTATCAGCCTCGCTCTGCCGCAGGCGCGGCCGATAGATCAGGCCGAAACGGATCATGCGCCGCCGCAGTCGGAGCCGTTGATTGACGGGCGCATTATCCTGGAAAACAGCAACATCCTGGCGCTACACAAGCGCCGCGGCACGCTGGTACACGGCGAGGGATCGCTCAACGATGCCGTCAATCGCTACCTGTCAGGCAGATTGCCGCCGTCACTGTCGTTCCGCCCCGGGCCACTGCATAGACTGGACCGCAACAGCTCCGGTCTGATCCTGTTCGGCAAGAGCCTGCAGGGGGCTCAACGCTTCTCCGAGATGCTCAAGCAGCGCCGGGTAACCAAGAGCTACATAGGGTTGTTCTGCGGCACCGTCAGCACCACGCAGTGCTGGAACCGGCCGCTGCGGCGTGATTTGCAGACGCAGCGTTCGCACGGCAGCATCAGCGGCGCTACCGCGCAGACCCTGGTTCAACCGTTGGCTCACGGTGGCGACCGCAGCGGGAACGCCCTGACGCTGGCGCTGTGTCAGATCCATTCGGGGCGGACGCACCAGATACGCGCGCACGCCGCCGCAGAAGGCTATCCGCTGGCCGGAGACTCCAAGTACGGTGGGGGTGCGTTTCTCGGCGGCTACATCCTGCACGCGCTGAGTATCGAGCTGGATAGCAGCGACACGCTGCTCGGTTTCAGCTACCTGATTGACCCTCCCGAGCAATCTGTGGTCGAGCGCATCGAACGCTTCCTCGGTCTGGAGGCAGTCAGCCGCTTAACCGCAGTTGTGCAAGGACCGCCGAAGCGACTACACTGCAACCCATGAAGCATCTGCTGTCTCAGCTTATCTGGCGCTTTCGCGGCATACGGGTCTTTGCCCTGGTTGGCAAGAGCGGAACCGGCAAGAGTTTTCGTGCCCGGCTGGTGATGCAGAAGTACGGAATCGAACTGCTGATCGACGACGGGCTGTTGATCCGCGATCAGAAGATCATTGCCGGCAGATCCGCCAAACGCGAGAAGGCGTATCTTACTGCGGTCAAGACCGCGCTGTTCAGCGATAAGGAGCACCGCAAGCAGGTGCGCGCGGCCCTCGAACGCGAGCGCTTCAAGCGCATTCTGATCATCGGTACGTCCGACCGCATGGTCCTCAAGATTGCCGACATCCTGCAGCTGCCGTCGCCGTCCAAGATCATCCAGATCGAAGACATTGCTACCGCCGACGAGATCAACACCGCCATCAACTACCGCAAGGTGCAGGGCGGACACGTAATCCCGGTACCGTCGATAGAAGTGCGGCGCAACTATCCGCGCGCGATGACCGATTCGATCAAGATTCTGTTTCGCAAGGGAGCCGGGCTCTTTCGGAGTCATGACGTATTCGAGAAGGCCGTTGTACGCCCGGACTTCAGTGGCAAGGGCAGAATCACCATATCGGAGGCCGCTCTGAGCCAGATGATCATGCACTGTGTCTACGAGTATTCATCGGTAGCGCGGATTCGCAAAGTCTCGGTCAAGAACGAGCCGCGCGGTTACACCTTTGATGTCTACCTCGACGTACCCTACGGCAGCCAGCTGTCGGGAACCATTCACGGGATGCAGAACTACGTAGTGGAGAACCTGGAGAAGTACACCGGGATCATGGTCCGGCGGGTCAATATCGTGGTGGATACCATCTCACAGCGTGATCAGCGTGCGGATCGCTGAACCGTTGCGGCTGCCACGGTTTGACAGCGCCGCGGCGGCAAACTAAGATAGGATCAGAATATCGGGTGGAGGGTCGCATGAAACAGACTATTACGCTGGTGATCGGGCTTCTGCTTGTCGCCGCGGTGCCAACGGCTGCAGAGACCGCTCGCGAGGTGTATACCGATCACTACCGCGTTTTATCCCACGTGGGCCACGAACACGCCGCGGAAGTGGCTTCCAGGCTGGAAGCTCTGATCCAGCTCTACAACCGCTACTTCCGCTTCGAACTCGGGACCCTTGCGAGGCCGATGCTCGTGCGCATCTTTGCCGATAAAGCACAGTTTGACCGCTATCTTGTCGACACCATCGGCGAGCAACGCGACGACTTCGTCTACCTGCACTACAGTGACCCCGCACGCAGCGAACTGGTAGCATACGATATGCCGGCTCCCGACTTCGATTACGCGTTGACACACCAGAACTTCATTCAATACCTGCGCACCTTCATTCCCAATCCCCCGCTCTGGCTGCGCGAGGGGTTCGCCGTCTACTTTGAGCAGGCTGAATACGACGATGAATTCCATACCGTCATCTACCGCGAAAACCTGGCGTGGCTCGACCCGCTGAAAGAAATTCTGGACGGCAGCGCCGGGGTAACGCCGCTTGACCTCGACGAAATACTGGTTATGGACGTTGAGACCGCACGCGCCAACCTGGAGCTGTTTTACCCGCAGGCGTGGGGCATGGTCTCGTTCCTGGTCAACAGCGAACGCCGCGACATCAACCGCCTGCTGTGGGATTCGATCAACGCACTGCGGCCCGAAGCCAGCCTGCGCCAGAACACTGAACGGGTCTACCAACGCGCCTTCAGCTGGATAGACAAAGACGATCTCGTAGATGCTTTTGTGGCCTATATCGACTCCCGCCGCTCGTTTTCCACGCTGGTGACCGACGGTATCGAGGCGTATGACCGGGGTGATTATGACACAGCCGAGGAACTGCTGGTGTCCGCCACCGCTATCGACGGCCGCAACCATATCCCCTTCTACTACCTGGGCCTGATCAACTTCGAGCGCGGCAACCACCCGGTGGCGGAGGCCTACTACCGGCAGGCCATGGAGCGCGGCGCAACCGAGTCACTGACCTACTACGCTATGGGGGTCAACGCCTACGCCGCAAACCGCCGGACGGAGGCTACCGAGTTCCTCCAACGCAGCGCCAGCATGGAGCCGGAGCGTTTTGGCGACCGAGTTGAACAACTGCTGCAACGCATGGACGGCTGAGACCGCCGGCTTCTGTTGACCGGCTGCGGCACAGGCAGGGCAACGGCGGGCTCAGATCTGCCCTTCGGCGCGGTAGCGTTTGCGGCGCCGGATCAGCTGTACCAGCGTTTTCTGCACATCCTTGTTGGCAGGTGTTATCGGGCTGATGAAATGCTTTAGTTCAGCAAACGCTTCTTTGAACGGAATGCGCTCCAGCGTGCCGTGTTCACTGCGGGTATAGAACCAATCGCAACAAAGATAGGCCAGCGCCCGCGATCGCTTGAGTTCTTCTTCTGTATCGCGCTGCTGATCGAGCCGTTCCAGACTGGCGAAAAACAGGCGGCGGAACGCCTTGTCTTTCAGTTCCCGGTTGATCTGCGGTACCACGTGCTGCAACAACCGGTATCGCAGCAGCTCTTCGATGATCGGCCGCGTATATCCGGATTGCAGGATTTTGAATACTTCCTCGGTCATGCGCGAGGAGGGACAGCCGGCGAGCAGGTCCACCGAGCGTCTGATTGTACGCCGCAGCGGACCTGTCATGCCAAGGCCGCCGGTCACCGCGTACTTGACGGCGCGGATCATGCGCACCGAGTCTTCGCTGAAGATGCGATCCAACGGTATCAGCGGCCGCAGAGTCCGGGATTGCAGATCGCCGAACCCGCCAACGTAGTCCAGTAGCTGCTGCTCAACCGGACAGTAGAACAGCGCGTTAACCGTGAAGTCGCGCCGGCGTACATCTTCTTCAATTGCGCCGTAAACGTTGTCAAACCCTTGTGAGGTCTCCGAGCGGAACGTCGAAACCTCGATAATCTTCTCGTGGAAGTAGATGTGCACCAGGCGAAACCGCTTACCGATCACCCGGCTGTTACGGAACAGCTTGCGGATCCTGGAAGGCGATGCGTCGGTGGCAACATCGAAGTCTTTGGGCTTCTTGCCGAGCAGCAGATCACGCACCGCACCGCCTACAATGTAGGCGCTGTGCCCGGTCCCGCGCAGCCGGCGGATAATCTTGAGCGCGTCCGGATCCACGTCTGCAATCGGAATCCGATGTTCATCGAGAGTGTAGATGACCGCCTGTTGGACTGCCGAGCCGTTTACCGACGTTGTATATCGTATGCGCATCTAGTTGAACGTTCCTCATCCTTTATAGCGGCATTTCCGGCCCGCGGTCAAGGAAGCGCACAACTACGGTGCATCGATTACGTTCTTCATGACCGACTGCACAAAACTTATCTCGTCACTGTTCACGGTATGAGGCATTCCCGGGTAGAGACGTTCGGTGACATCGGCTCCGATCTGACGCATGAACTGCGAAGATTCCTGAACCCGGGTCTTGGGAATATGAAAGTCGATATCGCTGCAGCCCAGGAATACCGGCGTACCGTCCAGAGAGCCGTTCACCTTCCACTCGGTTCCCGGCGGTCCGATCAGACCGCCGGAAAGTCCAAACACCGCGCCGTAGCGACGCGGATAGCGCGCGGCGTACTCCAGGACCAGGCACGCTCCCTGCGAGAACCCCAACAACATGCACTTGTGCATCGGGATAGCGGAGTTCTCGAAAGAGCGCAGCAGCTGTCCGATAACCCACAGCGCCGAGGAGATACCTGGTTCGTTCTTCCTGATAGGCGACATGAACGGCAGCGGGTACCAGCTGCCACCTGCGGCTTGCGGAGCGCGGTACGCGATACCGTCTACCTCCAGTGCTGCCTGCAGCCCAAGGATGCTGTCGGCGCTGCTGCCCCTGCCGTGTATCATCACCATTGCCGCGCGCGCCTGACTCAAGGCTACGCCCTCCTGGAGCACCGTTTGATCAGCGTGCGGTTTCATCCTCTGACCTCCATCCAATTCTCAGATCTCAGATCGCGAGCTTGCGTGCTATCACACGCAGTTCCGGCGCCTCAGTGAATCCGCAGCGTAGCATGCGGTAGTTCAGAAACGCGGCCTGTTTGCGCAGCGAGGCGTACTGCGGCAACTGCTCGGCGTGCTCCAGGTACGTCTCAAGAAACTGCTCACGCGCGGCTATCCGCCGGCGGCCATCGGGATCGGCCGGGCGTGCCGGATCAAAACGTTCACGCTGCCACCATAGCGTTTCAAACCCGGCAGAGGCAAGCGCTGCTTCGATTACCGGTCGCGGCAGGGTATTCTGGTGCGGCACACCGCACAGCCGGTCGATAGCCGACTTGAAGTGGTGCAGATCGCGACCGACCGCCTCCGGCCCCGAGAGCTCATCGCACACCATCTCACTGAACAGCAGAATCCCCGCCGGCTTGAGGACGCGCGCGCACTGTGTCAGCGCCTGTTGCGGATCACCGCTATGGTGCAGCACGTCGCTCAGCAGAACGCTGTCAAAACTGTCGGCGGCAAACGGCAGTTGCGTAACATCGGCAACCCGAAACGCTACTTCCAGCCTGTCGGCAAGGCCTTCAAACTGATCACGGGCCTCGTCCAGCGCCGCGGCGTCGATGTCGACCAGCACCAGCCGCTTGACTGCGCCAACCGCTTCAACGATACGCCGCGCGGTTTCTCCGTCGCCGCAGCCGGCGTCCAGCATAACACCTGCGTCTAGCTCGGCGATGCGCTCGAGCAGCGGCAGCACGGTCCGCTCACACCGCTGCCGGCACGCGATCGAGCACGTCGTCCGGCAGCGCGGCAGTGGCGCGGTTCAGCAGCGCCACGATGTCCACATCGTGATCGATAGGGCCGCTGAGGTGCTGTTTCCAGCGCCTGGCCCCGGGCTGAAAAGCAAAGAGCCCCAGCATGTGGCGCAGTACCGCGCGCGGGTGTTTGCCGGTTTCACTGCGCAGCTGTTCAATGTAGGGAATCATCTGCTCGATGACCGCACCGCGCGACGGAGCTTCGTGCTGCCGGCCAAAGAACTCACGATCGACATCGGCAAACAGCCACGGGTTGTCGTACGCCGCGCGCCCGATCATTACCCCGTCAACGTGGTTGAGATGGCCGTGCATCTGTTCAACGGTTGCTATCTGCCCGTTTATCTCAATGGTCAGTTGCGGCAGTTCGCGCTTGAGTCGATACACATCGTGGTATCGTAGCGGTGGAACGCTGCGGTTCTCCTTGGGACTCAGGCCGCCGAGTACCGCGATGCGCGCGTGGACGATCAGTCGATCGGCGCCTGCCTCGGCAACTGTCTCGACAAAGCTGCGCATCTGATCGTAACTCTCGCGTCCGTTGATGCCGATACGGTGTTTGACCGTTACCGGCCGATCGGTGGCATCTTTCATGGCCCGCGTGATGCGCGCCACTTTGTGAGGATCTGCCATCAGGCAGGCGCCAAATGCTCCCTCCTGTACCCGGTCACTCGGGCAGCCGACGTTGAGGTTAAACTCATCGTAGTTATAAAGCGACGCGATGCGTACGCTCTCGGCGCAGGCCGCCGGATCATCTCCGCCGATCTGCAGCGCCAGCGGATGCTCCTGCGGGTGGAAATCCAGCAGCCAATCGCGGTCGCCGTGAATAATCGCGGCCGCGGTAATCATCTCGGTGTACAGTAACGCACAGCGGGTGATTCGGCGCAGGAAGTAGCGATAATGGCGGTCGGTATACTCCATCATCGGAGCAACGCTGACGCGATGGCTCGGCAGTGCAGGATGGTCCGGGTATCGATTCATGAACTCAACTCTCTGCGCGCCCTCTGCAGCGTACGGTGGTACAGCTTCAGCAGCGCCGAATTTGCCTGCGGTAACGAGCTTACCACTCTTTCGGTCCAATCAAGATACTCTATTCGCCGTTCGAGCGACCAGCCCGGCGGAGGGTCATCGACAACGTCAATTACGTTTGCAAGCTTGTCTGCCAGCTTGATCTGGGCCGCCCCGTAACTCTTGTGCGGCGCGCGGTCAACCTGCAGCTGCTTGCGCCGCTGCTTAGGCAGCTGCTTGTCATCGGTGACTTCCATTACCATAGCGCAGACCATCGGACCGAACTCCTGCTCCAGTTCTTCCACAGCGGTATCGGTGTCCTCCACGGTATCATGCAACAGGGCGGCGGCCAGGATCTCGGCGTCCTCTATGCAGGCAACCTGTGCCAGATAATCGGCAACGCGGATACAGTGGTTGAGGTACGGGATCTCAGAGCGGCCCTTGCGCTTCTGGTGTGCGTGCTTGTGGGCCGCAAAGGACAGCGCACGAAACAGCAGTTGCCATCGATCTACGCTACTCATACAGCTATTCCGTGCGCGGTGCCGGAGGTTGCCGTTTTGGCTATCCGCCCGCTACCCAGGCAGTAGTCGCCCGAATAGAAGACAGCAAACTGGCCGGGAGCAACGCCGCGGTCGGGCTGTGCCAGGGTTACCGTCAGGCGGTCCGCGTTCACAGCACTGATGTGGGCATCGATCAACTGCGGTCCGTGGCGCAGCTTCACCTGCAGCGGTTGCGCCGGATCGGCCGGCTCGGCGATCCAGGTCAGGTCGGTGACCTCGAAGCGGTCACAGAGCCATTCTGTGACGTTCTGCGCGTGGGAGACCACGATCCGGTTGCGCGCAACATCCTTTGCCACCACGTACCACGGACCGTTACCGAGTCCCAGCCGCTGGCGCTGACCAATAGTGTAGAACCAGTACCCCTGGTGTTCGCCCAGCACGCGCCCGGTCTCGCGCTCCACGATCGCTCCCGGCTGCTGCCCGAGGTAGTGGCGCACAAACTCAGGGTAGCGAATCGACCCCAGAAAACAGATCCCCTGACTGTCAGGGCGATCCCGATTGGGAAGCTGCCAGCGCTGCGCAATCTCGCGCACCTGAACTTTGGCCAGATCGCCGATTGGAAAGCATGCACGCGAAAGCTGCTGCTGGCTCAGGTGCGACAGGAAATACGTCTGATCCTTGACCGGATCAGGCGCGCGCAACAGGCGGAAGAGCCCATCCTGGTGCCTGATGCGGGCGTAATGCCCGGTTGCAATCAGGTCACAGGCTCCCTGCACTCGGTCCCAGAAAACGCCGAACTTGACGCGCAGGTTGCAGAATATGTCGGGGCTCGGAGTGCGCCCGGCGCGCAACTCCGCCAGCGAATAGGATACAACCCGATCGTAGTACTGCTGCTGCAGCGATATCACCTGCAGCGGAACATCGAGCTGCTCGCAGACCGCACGAGCGTGGGACAGATCGTCTTCCCAGGGGCAGTCACCGATATGCGCCAACTCGTCCTCGAGCCAGATCTTGAGATAATAGGCGGTGATTGTATCGTTCTCCGCGGCGCGCAGACGGCACAAAGCCACCGAACTGTCGACGCCGCCGGACAGCAGCAGTGCAACTCTCATGACACTATCGTTAAACAATTATTCATTTTCCGTTTGCAATCGCCATATGTATATTCTACAATACGCTGTGGCCGCAACGTCTTCTGACTATGCCGAGCGTGTGGCGATTCTCCGCTTCTAAGGTACTACAGAACAGGCAGGCTAGTGAATGACAATTAATCAAGTTGGAATCAGCGATCTGGCGCTCTACGTCCCCGACCCGTTGATCGACCTCGAGACTCTTCTGCAGCACCGCAGTCAGGATGACCCCAGACTTGAACGCCGCCTGCGGCGTGCCATGGAAACAACCGGCCAGCGTTCGATCCGCTACCCGCAGCCGTGGGAGGACAACGCCACCCTGAGTGCGCAGGCAGCGCACAATCTGCTGCAACGCAGCAACGGCGCTACCCTTTCGGGAATGCGTTACCTGGCGGTTGGAACCGAGACCGGCGTGGATCATTCAAAACCGGTTGCCGCCTATGTAGAGGGTATGCTGCAATCCGCCGGTGTGCAGATTCCAGAAAGCATTTCCACCTTCCAGGTGCAGCACGCCTGCGCCGGCGGAACAATTTCGATGCTGAGCGTTAGCGCGCTGCTGCAGGTATGCGGCCGCCGCGAAGAGTCCGGCATGGTTATCTGCTCTGATATTGCGCGCTACCAATCGCATACTACCGCCGAGATAACGCAAGGTGCCGGGGCAGTGGCGATGCTGATCCAACCCGAGCCGCAGCTGATCGAGCTCGATCTCCAGACCCAGGGCTACTCGTCGCGCGATGTAGATGATTTCTTCCGGCCGCTGGGCTCGGTAACCGCAAAGGTCAAAGGCGGCTACTCGGTTCAGTGTTATAACGAGGCGTTCGAGAACGCTTTTCTCGATCATTGCAACCGCGTGGGCGGCGCGCCGGATGAGATCCTGCGCAAAACCGATATCTTTGCGCTCCACGTCCCGTTCTACAAGATGGCAATCACGGCGCTGCACCGGCTGGTAAGCCGGCATATCGAGATGAGCGCCGGTGAATTCGACGGGTTCATGCGGCAGCGTGGTTTCCTGCAGGGAATCGATGCGGCCACCCGGATCGGCAACATCTACTCGGGAGCTGCCTACGCTTCGTTGCTGTTTTCGCTGGCCGACCGCTACCGTGAGTTCGGCGAGGACATAGTGGGCAAGCGGGTCCTGATCGGATCGTACGGTTCCGGCAACACTATGACGGTGGTTGGCGGACGCGTGGCCACCGGTGCCCCGGCGATAATCGAGAGCTGGGATCTGGATGCAATCTGGGACAATGAACGCTCCCTGCCGTTTGAGGATTACGAGACCTGGATGAGAGCGCCCTATCCGGCCGACCAATACCGCACACTTCTCGACGGTATTTCGGTACCGCGGCAGCGCTACTACCTCGGCGATATACGCGATGATGGATACCGTGAGTACCGATTCAACCCGTAGCCGCAATACCGATGGTGATCAGGATTTTGGCGCGCGCAAGGCCAGGCATCTGGAAATTTGCGTTGACTCGGCTCGCTACCAGGTCGAGTCCGGAGCCTCCGGCTTCGATCAGCTGCAGCTGATTCATACCTCCTTGCCGGAGCTCTCGATGCAGCAGATCGATCCTTCGGCGGATTTTCTCGGGCAGCGTATTCCAATGCCGATTCTGATCTCCTCGATGACCGGCGGCTCGGCCGAAGGTTTTCTGGCCAACAAAGAGCTGGCGCGTGCTGCGCAGCGGCTCGGCATTCCGGTTGGCATGGGTTCCATCAGAGTGGTGTTCAAACATCCGGAAGTCCTCGAGCACTTCCAGCTCAAGAAACTGGCACCCGATGTACCGGTCATGGCAAACATCGGCGCTGTGCAGGTACGCGATCTGGACCATAGCCAACTCATTGAGATGCTCAGGCGTCTGGAAGTCCAGGCGCTGGTGATTCACCTCAATCCCGGTCAGGAAATCTTCCAGCCGGAGGGAGACCGTGACTTCCGCGGCGTTATTGACGCCATCCGCGGTCTGAATGATCGTTCACCTGTGCCCTTGATTGTCAAGGAAACCGGCTTCGGAATCCGGCCGGCGGACATAGCCGCGCTCTTTGACGCCGGGGTGGAATGGGTCAATGTTGCCGGCGCAGGAGGAACAAACTGGGTCAAAGTTGAATCATATCGCCTGGACAGCATCGAGCGTGCCGCAGCCCTGGAGTTTGACCGCTGGGGACTCTCGACCGCAGTTATCCTGGCTGCCGCACCGCAGTTCCGTGGGCGGCTGATTGCCTCCGGCGGAGTACGCAGCGGTCTGGACGTTGCCAAAGCGGTGGCGCTGGGCGCCGGCATGGTTGGCATGGCGCTTCCGTTTATTCGGGCGCTGAAAGACGATGGTGTCGACGGCGTGGTGTTGCTGGCCGAGCGCGTGCGGCGCGTACTCGTCAGCGCCATGCTGCTCAGCGGCGCCCAATCGTTGGCCGAGTTGCAGCACACGCCAATGATGTGGAGCGCTGCGTTTCGAAGCACGGTAGAAGAACTGCGCGCAATCGAGGAGCATCGATAGTGACCTCAGGGATCGATCTTCCGGCCGGTTTTCGCAAGCTCAGCACCGTTGAGCGCCGGAAACTGCTCGGCGAACGATTCATGTTGCAACAGGATGAACTGGACGCCACCGCCGGCAGCAGCGAGCTGCTCAGCCTTGCCGACATAATGGTTGAGAGCGCTATCGGCGTCATGCCGGTTCCACTCGGCCTGGCGCACGGGTTCCTGATAGACGGTGTGCTGCGCTCGGTACCATTGGCGGTCGAGGAGCCGTCGGTGGTGGCCGCTGCAAGCTATGCCGCTGCTACTGTCCGCCGCAGCGGCGGCTTCTCCACATCCACCACTGAACCTGTCATGACCTGCCAGGTAGTGCTGAGCGATTGTGGCGTAGACGCCGAGGAACAGATTACCGCGTGGGAGTCTGATATCGTGCAGCGGATCGAGCCGCTGCTGAGCGGGATGCAGCGCCGCGGCGGTGGCTACCGCGGTATGGACGTAGCACGCCTGCAACAGACCGGCCTGGTACGCGTGAGGATGCACATCGATGTACGCGATGCTATGGGCGCAAACGTTCTCAACAGCGTAGCCGAGCAAACAGCGGAGTTCCTTTGCAGCCGATTGGACTGCGCGCGGCTGATGGCGATCCTGACCAACGCCGCCAGTCAGCGCTGCGCGCGGGCGCAGTTCTCGCTGCCACTGCAGCTGCTGGGCCGCGCCGGCTACAGCGGCCGCCAGATTGCCGAACGAATCGTACTGGCAACGCAATTTGCCGACGAGGACCCCGAGCGGGCGGTGACCCACAACAAGGGGGTCATGAACGGGATTACGTCGTTGGCGCTTGCAACCGCAAACGACACGCGCGGGATTGAGGCTGCAGTCCACGCCTGGGCCGCACGCAGCGGACGCTACCGCAGTCTGACCCACTACCAGCTGTCCGACGGCGTCTTGAGCGGCAGCATCGAAGCGCCGCTGCCGTTTGGGGTCATAGGCGGTGCGGTCGGGTTTCACCCCGCCAGCCGCTTTGCACTCAAACTGCTGGGTAATCCCGACGCGGCCACCCTTGCGCGCATCGCCGCCGCGGTCGGTCTGGCGCAAAACTTCGCTGCGCTGTATGCTCTGGTTGCCGAGGGTATTCAGAGCGGACATATGCGGCTGCACTCCACACGGCTGGCGTGGAGCGCGGGGGCGCGCGGAGACGAGGTTGCGCAGGTCGCCGAGCGGATTGCGCAATTGGGACGCTACAATGCCGACGGTGCCGCTGCGGCACTGAAATCGGTCAGAAGCGGGCAATAGCCACTATGGATCAAGAGCAGAAGCAGCACCAGACTACTCGCTGTGCGGCATCACCGAGTCTGGCTCTGGTCAAGTACTGGGGCAAGCAGGCCGGTGGGGTGAACCTGCCGGCTACTACCAGCATCGCGGTGACACTGTCGCACCTGGAAACCATCACCGAGGTTCGCCTGGTGGATTCCTACGAAAAACACTGCGTCCGGGTTGCCGGCTGCCTGCAGGACAGTGAGCGTTACTCGCCGTTCTTCGACAACCTGCGCGCAACACTGGACCACGATGCCTGGTTTGAGGTTGACAGCATCAATTCGTTTCCAACCGGCGCCGGGCTGGCGAGCTCATCCTCGGCTTTTGCCGCGCTGGCCTTTGGCTGTACCCGGGCGCTCGGAAGGTCCGTGCCTTCAGCGCAGCTATCGCGCATTGCCCGGGTGGGCAGCGGATCAGCCGCGCGCGCTGTATACGGAGGATTCACCCGCCTGTCAGCCGGCGCTCAACAGGCAGAGCAGATTGCCCCACAGCAGCACTGGAGCGACTTGCGCGTGGTAATTGCGGTTGTGGACAGTGGCCCCAAGTCGATCTCTTCGCGCAGCGCGATGAGCCGCAGCGCCGAGACTTCAATTTACTACCGGAACTGGATTGACTCCTCTGAGGACCTGGCGCAGCGCGCCGAGCGTGCGATTCTGCACCGCGATATTGAAGCGCTGGGTAGCGCGATGCGGCAAAGCTATCTGCGCATGTTCTGCACCATGTTTACTGCCGAACCACCGATAGTCTACTGGCTTCCCGAAACCGTTGCGGTTATCCGCGCCTGCGAGCGCTTGCGGCACAACGGCATTCCGGCCTGGGAGACTATGGATGCGGGGCCGCAAGTTAAGGTGATTACCACCGCGCGGTGGTCCGGCCGTGTGGCTGAGGCACTCAGCCGCGAGACCGGAAACGGAGAAATACTGGTGGTGGGCGCGGGCGCGGGACCGCGCCTCATCGAAACCGGGGCGGTGACTTGAAACAGACGCTACGCATTCCGGGCAATCTGCTACTGCTCGGTGAGTACGCTGTCCTCGAGCCCGGCGGACTGGGCGTTGTGATGGCCGTCAAGCCATACGTGGTTGCCAGTTGGGCCTCGGCACCGCATTTCTGCCTGACCGGAGTAACTCCGCATGCCAGCGATCGATGGCACCCGGGGGCCGCCGAGAAGACGTTCATCGCCCGTGCAGCCGCAGCGCTGTTTGGCTGTTTGAAGAACCGGGCCGGTGTGGAGCTGGCCGCCCTGCGCGTTGCGCTCGAGCTCAACTCGTGCGATTTCTTTGACGGCCGCGGCAACAAGCGCGGCTTCGGCTCGAGTGCCGCTGTGGTAGTAGCACTGGTGACCTCAGTTGCACACGCGCTGAGTGATGCCGACCCGGCTGCGCTGCAGCGGGTAGATCTGTTACAGACCGCGGTAGAGGTCCACCGCGCCGCGCAAGACGGCCGCGGCAGCGGATACGATATTGCCGCGTCGCTGCACGGTGGCGCAGGACTGTTCTGCGGCGGCGCGCTACCGCGCTTCACTCCGCTGAACCATTCACGCTGGCCGCAACTGTTTCTGAGATCCGGGCCGGCAGCGGTTTCTACGCGCGAGGCAATAGTGCGCTACGAGGAGCTCAAGCGGCGTGACCCGGCGCTCGTCAGCCGCTTTGTGGATGCGTCCAACCGCGCCGTTGAGGCGTTTGCGCGGGCACCAGACTGGCAGTCGCAGCGGACGGCACTGGCCCGCGCGCGTGAACAGGCAGCGGCACTCGGAGACGCAATCGGGGTACCGGCGGACCCGCAGCATCCCGACACGCCGCATAGCCTTGCCAAGTGCCTCGGAGCGGGCAATGAGCTCATAGGGCAGTTTGTTGATCCGTCGGCGGGGCCGCCTCTGGTACCCGAAGCCCCGGCTGCGCGGGTACAACCGTGCGCGGTGCAGCATCAATGACGCACCACGGCAGGGGGTTTGGCAAGCTGCTGCTGTTTGGAGAACACGCTGCGGTCTACGGCTATCCGGCACTCGGTCTGGCATTGACCGACGAGACGATAGTATCGATTACGCCGGCCGACAATCAACAGTGGGACACCGCGCAGATTCCGCCGCTGTATAAGCCGTACCTCCAGAACGTGCTGGATGCGCTCGAGCATGAATTGACCACGATGGGCCACCGACAGGCGATACCTCACATCCGTGGCCGGGCGGATATCAGCTCCACTATTCCGGTGGCTCACGGCTTCGGCTCGTCGGCTTCGCTGTGCGTTGCCGTTGCGCAGGCGGCGCTGAGCGCACTGGAGGCCGCTGACGGGCACGCCGGCAGCAGCGCCGCGTCACCAGAGGTCTGGGCGCTGGCCAACCGCCTGGAGCGGCTGTTTCACGGCAGGCCATCGGGGATCGATACCGGGCTGGCGCTTCACCAGGGAATAACCGCGTTCCGTTTTGACGGCTCCGATCTGCCGCAGGCGCTTCCGCTGCAGAGTGGTTCACTGATTGTGGTTGCCGCTGCGCTGCCGCGCCGCGCCAGCACGCGCGAGTTGATCAGCGCCATCGCAGAGCGGATGCAAGCCGGAGACAGCCGCACCGCCGCCGTGCTGGCGCAGCTCGGACAGCTGGCATCAAGTGCAATCGATCTGCTGCCGCACACGTCCGATGCGGCAGGCATCTCACGGCTGGGAACTATGGCTGACCAGGCCCACGCTGCACTGGCCCGGCTCGGCCTCGAGACACCGCAGTTGCAACGCTGCCTGCAGATTACCCGCGAATGCGGCTCAGCAGGCGGAAAACTCAGCGGAGCCGGCGGCGGCGGTGCGTTTTTTGCGCTGTTCCATAATCGGTCCAGAGCCGTGGACGCCGCCCGCGAACTTATCGCTCGGCAGGCGGTTGACGCGGCCACAATAAGGGTTCTGGAAATCACCAACGGCCGCAGCCGTGTGATCGACCACGGCGGCGGCAGCTCCAGCGACGTATAGCAGACTGCTGCTGCGGACAATCCATGAACAAAGTGCAGCCGATTCACGTCGCGTTCACATTTTATTAGTACGTTGGTACCAGCGAAGAAATTCAATGTACAAGGAGGGCACGATGCATGGATGGTACGGTTCGGGAGCCCAGATGGGCGCATGGGGATGGGCCGCAGGAATCGCAATGATACTCTTCTGGGTACTCATCGTTATCGGATTGGTTGTACTGATTCGATTTCTGCTGGCAAAGACACGAAACGAGGGTTCGGGAGCGAGTCCGCGTCGCGATGCGCTGGATATCCTCAAGGAGCGCTACGCGAAAGGAGAAATCGACAAGGACGAGTTCGAGCAGAAGAAAAACGACCTTCAGTGACTGCCGAGTCGTCCTCCGGCGAGAAACTCATGACCGCGGTCTGGCGCGTAGCGCGAGCCAGCGCCACAACGGTGGTGACCAGCAATTTCGCCCTCCGGGTTTCGGGCCCATCGCGCGAAGAGCGCATACAATCACAGTCTCAACCGTTTCAGAAGCTGCGCGTTGATGGCCACAACCACCGTACTGGCCGACATCAGCACGGCGCCTGCCGCCGGCGTGAGCAGGATACCCCAGGCGGCAAGCGCCCCTGCGGCCAGTGGAATTGCGACGATGTTGTAGCCGGCGGCCCACCAGAGGTTCTGCAGCATCTTGCGATAGGTGGCGCGCGACAAGGCGACAATCTTTGGAATGTCGCGTGGATCCGAACGCACCAGCACAATATGTCCGGCTTCCACCGCGACATCGGTCCCCGCCCCGATCGCAATGCCGATGTCGGCGGTAGCCAGCGCCGGGGCATCGTTTACGCCGTCGCCCACCATCGCCACCTTCTTGCCCTGCCTCTGCAGCTCCTGCACCTTTGAAGCCTTGTCTTCCGGCAACACCTGAGCGAAGACCGTGTCGATGCCGAGCTCTGAGGCAACCGCGTCGGCCACCGCCTGCGCGTCACCGGTGAGCATGGCCACTTCGATACCGCGCTCGTGCAGCGCGCTGACCGCCTCACGGCTCTCTTCACGGATCGCATCGGCAACCGCAAAGACCGCAAGCGCCTTGCCGTCGCGCAGCAGGTAGATCGCCGCCTGACCCCGCGAGGCCGCAGCCTCGGCTGCATTGCGAAGCGTATCGGGCACCCAGGCGCCTTCCGCTTCCAATAGCGCCGGGCCACCCATGTGGTACTCGGCCCCGTCCACCGACGCTGCAACGCCCCTGCCGGTGATTGCCCGGAAACCGTCGGCCGACGGCACCTCGATGTCGCGCTCCTCGGCGGTTGTCACGATGCCACGGGCAATCGAGTGTTCGGATTCGGACTCCACCCCCGCCGCGATGCGCAGTACATCCGGCTCGGCCTGGCCTTCGGCCACCGACGTGTCAACCACGCGGAATTCTCCCAGCGTCAGTGTTCCGGTCTTGTCAAAGATAACGGTGTCCAGATTCCGCGCCTCCTCCAACCCACGCCGGTCTCGCACGAGCAGACCGTTCTGCGCACCGAGGGTCGTGGAGATGGCCACCACCAGCGGTACAGCCAGGCCGAGGGCGTGAGGACAGGCGATGACCAGTACCGTCACCACCCGAATGACCGTGAAGTCGATGCTTTCCCCGACGGTCAACCACACCACCAGGGTGACGGCTGCCGAGCCTATAGCCACCGCGGTCAGGATCCGGGCTGCACGGTCTGCGAGATGCTGGGCGCGGGATTTGGACTCTTGTGCATCGGCCACCAGCCGCATGATTCCCGAGAGTTTGGTCTGCTCTCCGGTGGCAACGATTTCCACGCGCAGCGAGCCTTCGCCGTTGATCGTTGCCGCGATCACCTCATCGCCCTCGCGCTTCTTGGCCGGCCGGGATTCGCCGGTGAGCATCGCCTCGTTGACCGCACTCTCTCCCTTGCGCACGATCCCGTCCGCGGGGATACTCTCGCCGGGGCGAACCAGAACGATATCGCCCGCAACGAGCTCGCCCACCGGCACGGTCTGCTCACCGTCGTCGGTCACCCGCGTGGCGGTATCGGGCAGCAGCTTCGCCAGCTCCTGCAGCGCGCCCTGTGCCTGCGAAATCGAGCGCATCTCGATCCAGTGGCCCAGCAGCATGATGGTCACCAGACTCGCCAACTCCCACCAGAGCGCTTCGGCCTCGATGATGCCGAGCTGCACTACCCAGGAGAAAAGGAACGCCACGCTGATGGCAAGCGAGATCAGCGTCATCATCCCCGGCAGACGCTCCTTCAACTCCCGTGACGCACCCTTCAGAAAGACCAGCCCACCGTAGAGAAAGACCGCGGTGCCCAGTAGCGCAGCCACCCACCTCGAACCGGCGAACTCGGGTGCCTGATACCCGAGCAACGCCTGTATGTGCGCCGACCAGAACAGCACCGGAAGGGTCATTACCAGCGAGAGCCAGAACTTGTCGCGAAACATCTTCGGGCTGTGCCCCTCGTGTTTGTCGTGACTGCCGTGGGCGTGATCGGCGTGCGGATCGGCAACGTTTGTCTTCATCTGAACCTCCTATTCGTTCTCCCGGGAATCCAGTGTCGAAAAAGAGGGTTGATCGCGCAATTCCGGGAATCGCATGCAGCATGCGGTTACGCTCGCGCGCGAAGATGTCGAGGAACCAAACGGATTGGTCTCCCGCATCGGCCCGACCGTAACTGGCGGGAAGAGCGACATCGACACATTCCACCGCACATAGCCGTTCTACAGCACCAGCGTCAGCAGCCAGACCAGTATCAATCCGGTCAGCATCCACGCAATACTGTCGCGCAGATCGCCGCTGTGCAGGGAGCGCATTGTGCGGATCACACCTCTTGCGAATTCCAGAGAAACTTGACCCGCTGGGCGGCCATCGGGAAGCAGTTTGAACACCCGCAGCAGTTGGGGATAGAAGAGAAAGTAGCCGGCGCAACCAAGCGCTGCCGGCCAGAGTCCGGCGATGATCGAAGCGCGTGAGAACGGGTAGGCAAGCTGCAGCTCGGGAAACAGGAAGACGGGAAGAACCGTCATTGAGATACACAGCGTTGCCAGGGCGCCCATCGCTGTCAGCTCCGCCGGTCCTGACCAACGCTTGAGAAGCGGTGGGGCCGCTTCGTCTTGCACGCCTTTGTGAATGTGCCCACCGAGGAAAGCGAGCCAGAGAAACTTAGTGAACGACATCGCTGTGCCGACGCTCGCCGCGACCATCAACCAGTAGCTCGCGGCGCTCCCGGCGTGTGCTTTCAACAGAGCTTTGCTTACAAAGCCGTTGAATGGCGGAACACCGGATATCGCCAGCGCCCCGATCAGCGCAGCGGCAAATAGCGGACCGTTGGTGCTGGCGCCGTGGCTACGAATAGTATACATGTCCTCGGTGCCGAATCGGCGAACCAGCACTGCGGCGGTCATCAGCAGAAGGCCCTTGTACATCACGTGGTTAGAAAGATGGTAAACCCCGGCAAGTTGCGAGGCCGCCGCAACACCCCCAATTCCGGCGATCATGTAGCCGATCTGGCTGGCGATATGAAAGGTAAGAAACGGGCGAAGCTGACGCTGGCGTAACGCATAGAGCACGGCCAGCAGCGCGCTCAGAGCTCCAAACAGTTCAAGGCCGGCAAGACCGGGAAGCAGACGGTACGCCGCAAAAACACCCGACTTGGTCCCGAAAGCCGAGAGAATCACCGTCGAAGCGGGGCTCACGCGGGGATAGGTCTGCACCATCCAGATATGCAGCGGGAAGACCGCGGCCTTCACCAACACAGCGAACAGCGCAAACGGCTGTCCAGCCGCAAGTCCACCGGAAGCCGGCAGCAACAGGCCGTCCGCAGCGACACTGTGCAGTGCGATGGCCACGATCAGCGCAACTGCTGCTGCGATCTGTATCGGAAGGTAGATCCGCAGCAGCCGAAGTCGCCCGGACTCGCAAAGAAGGATGGCTACCGCACCGAGGCTGACCAGTTCCCAGAGAATGAAGAACTGCAGAAGATCGGCGGCAAACGGAAGCGTTGTTGCCGCCAGCAATTGAAGCGCGACTCCGGCTCGGAAGAGCAGACGCCTTCCCCTGGTTCGCTCCCGGCCGCTCTCACGCGCGAACAGCGCTGCAAAGACGCAGAACACGAGAAACCCGGCGGCGGTCAGAACCGCCGCATCGTCGACTATGGCGGCCTGACCAAGACCCAACAACCCGGGTCCGAACGGCGTGACCGCCTGAAATGCCGCGACGCCAATCACTGCGGCCCCCCAAGCAGCACGCTGACCGCGCTGGAGGCAACCGCGAAGATGAATCCAGCGCCGACAAAGCCGACCAGGGTGTAGCCGGCGCCTACCACCAGCGCCAGTCTCGTGACGCGCGCACGCGGGTCCCCCAGGTCCGGCAACTGCCGCGGCGCCCCGTCCCAGATCATCGTATGCAGTGCGCGCAGGTAATAGACCACGGCAATCACACTTCCGCCGCCGATCAACAACGCCCGGACAATCCCACCGGCACGAACCACCTCGACGATCATTGCCCACTTGCTCGCGAACCCCACCGTCGGCGGAAGACCAACGAGCGCGAGCATCAGGATAGCGCAGGCAGCGAGTTCCAGCGGGCGCCGCGCCAGATAGCCGGACAACCCGGTGATACGGTCTGTTCCGCGTTCGGTTGCAGCAGCGGCACAGAGAAAGAATAATCCGCTCTTGAGAACCGCATGGTTTGCACCGTGAAAGACAACCGCCGCAGTTGCGGCTGGAGTCACCAGCGCCAGCGCCAGCAGCATCGCGCCAAAGTGGCCAATGCTGGAGTAGGCGAGCATTCGGGTCAATCTCCCCTGCACCAGCGCCATCGAATGACCGACAACAACGCTGACAGCTCCGAGAAACGTCAGAATGACGGGAAAGGGGCTGACCGCCGAAAGCGTCTGCGCCGGCCCACCGATGCCACCCAGCCCTACCAGTACACGCAGCATCAGCACCAGTACCGCACTGAGCACCACGCCGGAGATGGCACCTGCTGACGAAGGCGGCGCTCCGGTCAATCCGTCCGGCTTCCAGCTATGAAACGGAACGATCGCCAGCTTCACGCAGATTCCGGCTACGATGAGCGAAAACCCTGCCGCCACCAGCGCCGGGGGCGCGCCGGGCAGACGGTCAACGATGACGGACAACGAGAGCGCTCCGGTCGCCGCGAACAGCGCGATGATCCCCCACAGGATAAACGCGCTGCCGATCAGACCGGCGATCAGATACTTGAACGCGCTCTCGAAAGCGTAACCGTCGCCGCGATACGCCACAAGCGCATGCGAACAGATCGCGATGATTTCCAGAAAGACGTAAGCGTTGAACAGATCCGATGTTACGATCAAACCGTTGCTGCCGGCCGCGAGCAAGAACCAGAGCGGAAAGTATGGAATCGGCGTTCGTTCTCCGGCGGGAAAGCCGATTGCGGCACCGAGCACGATAATCGTATTGGTAATCGGAAGCAAGAGCGCTGCCAACGGATCGAGCATTAGCACGATACCGAGCTCGGGACCCCAACCGCCCATGCGCGCTTCCAGCGGCAGAACCAACCCGAAGCCGAGCGCAGCGACCAGCGGTGCATACGCCAGCATCGCGACAAGACCGAGTGACGCAATCGCGAATCCGCGGACCGAGAGTTTTGCCTGCGAGACAAAGAATGCAACGGGCACCAGCATTAGTGGAATCGCGATCAGCAGAACCGGGAACTGCGAAGTTGTCATCCACGCCACCTGGTAAGCCGGTCAACATAGACCGTGCCGCGCAGTCGGTGAACGCGTACCGCGTAACCGAGCATCAGCGCGGTGGTGCAGGCGCTTATGACGATCGCGGTGAGCGAGAGCGCGTGTGGCAGACCGAGAACGTACTGAAGATCGGCTTGCCGCACAATCGGCGCGGCCGCATCGGGCTCGTAGCCAAGCAGAACGATGACGAGAAGCACCGCCGAATCGAGAATGTTCAGACAGATGACAAGCCGGATCATATGGCGATGCGTGATGAGTCCGTAAAACGCGCAGCCGGTGAGTACGATTGCCCCGGTCAGTATCGTCGGCGCTAGCACGGTTTCACTCTGCGAACAGGCTGATGATAATGAGGGCCAAACCCATACCTACCTTGAAGCCGGTCGCAATATTCAATAACGGAATCAGCCCACCGCTCAGCAATGATCCCGGTTCACCGAGCGGAATCCCGGTCAGCGCGTTCGCAAGGTATGCGCCACCGCTGAATAACCCGATGAAACCCAGCGAGACAAAAACAAACATCGCAGCGTTCTCGACGTATTTCTTGACCAGGATGGGCAACACGTAACTCTGCTGGCCGCCAACCGAGTAGACCACCGCAAAAATCACGACGCTTGACGAGAGCATCACACCACCGGTAAAGCCGCCGCCGGGCGAGACGTGGCCGAAAACGATCGTGCCGAACCCGAAGACCATGATAAACGGCAACAGAAACGCAATTCCATACAGGATCAGCATCGAAAGCCGGACCGAGAGCATCGATGCACTCGATCGCGGAGCGAGAAACGCCAGAACCGAGCTTGCCGCAAAAATCACAGTGGCTTCGCCAAGGGTGTCGAGCGCGCGGTAGTCGAACAGGATCGCGGTCACGGCGTTGATCGCTCCGGTATCGCGAACCGTCCGCAGCGTGTAGTCCACCGGCCGGATGGCATCGGAAAGCGTTCCGGTGAGCATCAGCGTTGTTACCCCCAACGCAACGATCGATCCACTGATGAGCAGAGCCAGCGTGCGGCGCATCAGCGAGACTCCTGATCATCGGCAGCCTCGGTCTTGTCCAGGGCAATTACAAAGAACGCCGTGGTCAGACCGGCACCGACAACAGCCTGCGTCATCGCCACGTCCGGCGCACGCAACGCCACGAAGATGGCACTGACAACGAAGCTGAATACGCCCACCGCTACGATCGCAGCGATGACCGATCTGCAAATCACCGCGTAAAACGCGATGACAACCAGCAGTGTCACCAGAGCCAGCGTAACCCAGATCATCGCGGGCCTCTGCGCGGATCGAACGGGGTGCCTTCCATGCTGTTCGATTCGAGCGTGTCAATGTCAACCCCGGTGTGATGCGCCCCGCGTGCAATCGCGTGCGTGCCGAGTGCGTTGGTGAACAACAACAACAGCGCGGCTATCACCAGGCGCGCGAATACCGCCGCACGTGGTGCGACCACCAGGTAGGCGAGGATCGACGAGAGAGCGCCGCCGGTCAGGCACTTGCCGGCGATATGCAGACGTGCGTACGAGCTGCGGAAACGGAACAGGCCAACCGCGGTTACAAGGAAGAAAAACATCGCCAACCCGAGAAACCCGGCCGACAAGATCTCGCGTAGTATCACATGAACCCCCTGTGACGCCCAAGGAATTTGGCGTAGATCAACATGTCTGCGAAGTGCAGTACCGAATAGACCAGCGCCACGTCGATCATCATCGGTTCATCGAGCAGCAATCCGAACAGCAGGATCAGTGCGAAGAGCATCGTTCCAATCACCGAGCCGGCGACGATCCGATCCACCAGAGACGGGCCGAGCATCAGCCGTACAACCGCCGCGAGTGCGGTAACAACCGTGACGACCATGGCCACAACGATCACGGTAGCGCTCTCATCAATGCGCGCTCCAGCAGGCGAACCCCGGCGGCTACCTCTTCTGTCGACGTGTCATACGGAGCCAGCGCGTGTATGTGCAAAACCTTCTCTACGCGGTCGAGTTCCACCGATATCGTTCCCGGAGTCAGCGTGATCGCGCTGGAGAGCAACATCAGTCCAAGTCGGTCTTCGATTTCGGTTGGATAGGCAAAGATCCACGAGCGCAGCGGAAGTCGGACCCGTAGCGTCCACCCGGCAACCTGAATCGCGGCCTTGACCATCTCCCACGCTGTACGCACGATGAACGGTCCCAGCAGCAGAAATCGCAGCGGTATCGGCGAGCCGACCACCGCCCGATTGGTCCAGCGGAACAGAAAGATTGGGGCGAGAACGATGGGTATACCGGCGAGCAGGACCGGTACACTGATATTACCCGCGATGACCAGCCAGAACAGGTAGAGGACGAGCGCAAACGCGATGAAAGCCATGATACCCGGAGTGGGATGAAGCCTGTCGGTCAGTCTTTTGCCCATGTGCCTGTCCGCAAAATGAGCTGTGAGCCCAGCGAACGGTAGCACGACGTCGGGTTTTCATCAACATGTGGAGAGTAGTGCCAGGTTTGTGGAATTTCCGGGTAGCACATGCGAAGCGCCGAATCCGCCGCCCGGCGGCGGTTGCCGCCCCCCGGCTTCCTGACTACCCGGAATTGCTCAGCTCCGTCTAGAAATCAAACTTGTCGGTTGCGTTGAGGTGGCTGAACGCTTCTTTCAGGCGCGCAATCATCCCCTTTTCTCCCAGCACCATCCACGCGCGCGGATCGATGTACTTCTTATTCGGCTTGTCATCACCTTCGGGGTTACCGATCTGCGACCGCAGGTAGGCGTCGTTCTCGTCCATGTACTTCTTGATCGGATGCGTAAAAGCCCACTGGGTATCGGTATCGATGTTGAACTTGATGACGCCGTATGACACCGCCTGCTGAATCTCTTTTTCACTCGATCCCGACCCGCCGTGGAACACAAGGCTCAACGGCTTCTCGGTGGGAGTCTTGCGCTCTGAATAGATCCTGGCCTGTGAATGCTTGAGAATATCCGGCCGCAGCTGAACGTTGCCCGGCTTGTAGACGCCGTGCGTGTTGCCAAAGGACGCGGCAACCGTAATCCGGCCGACGGGGCTGAGCGCGTCGTAGGCGGCCAGCACGTCGTCGGGCTGCGTGTAGAGCTTGGAGTTATCTACATCGGTGTTGTCAACACCGTCCTCTTCGCCGCCGGTGACCCCGAGTTCGATCTCGAGGTACATGTCGATCTTCGCCAGCCGTTCGAGGTATCGCTTTGAGATGGCGATATTGTCTTCCAGCGTCTCTTCAGACAGATCGAGCATATGCGAGCTGTACAGCGGAACGCCGTTCTGCTTGTAGTACTGCTGCCCGGCTTCGATCAAGCCGTCGATCCACGGCAACAGCTTCCTGGCGCAGTGGTCTGTATGCAGCACTACCGGAACCCCGTGAGCTTCAGCTATCAGCCGCACATGATGCGCGCCGGCTATGCCACCGGCTATCGCGGTCTTCTGATCGGTGTTGTCGAAGTACTTCCCCGCGTTGAACACCGAGCCTCCGTTTGAGAACTGAATGATAATTGGCGCATTGGCCTCACGGGCGGACCGGATAGCGGCGTTGATGCTGCTTGAACCGATGACGTTGACCGCCGGAAGTGCACACTGAGTCTCCTTGCAGTACTCAAAGAGTTCATCCAACTGCGTACCGGACACAATTCCGGGCTTGAGCTTGAGTTTTGTCATAGTCTCTCTCCTGTTCGTTAATTGGTATTGACTCTACGCTTCTCTTGAAGTTTTCTGACGCTGATAGCAACCAGGCGCCTGGGCATGAATCGGATCAGAAATATCGAGATCCGAAACAGTACACTGTTGACTGCGACCCGCTTGCCGCGCATCAGCGCCCGATAGCCGTACTCCGCCACTGATTCTGCGCTCGGCATCCTGACGCGTTGATAGAACGGCACCTGATCCAGCCCGGCCTCGCGCTGGAATTCCGACGCGGTTGGCCCGGGGCACAACGCGCTCACAACAATACCAGACGGGGCCAGCTCTTCGGCTAGCGCCTCGGACAGCGAAAGCACGTACGCCTTGGTGGCGTAGTACACGGCCATCAACGGCCCGGGCTGAAATGACGCCACCGAGGCAAGGTTGAGTACGCGTCCAGCACGGCGCTCCTGCATATCCGGCACAAACAGCCGCGTCAGGTGCGTCAGTGCAGCGACGTTGAGATCGATCATCGTGAGCATCCGATCCAGGTTGCCGGCCGCGAAACCGCCGTGTTCGCCAAATCCGGCGTTATTGACCAATACGTCAATTGGACGCCCGAGCTGCTGTACACTGCGATACAGCTCACGCACCGCGCTACGCCGGCTCAGGTCGCACGGCAGCACCCACACCGCCGAGCCGGTCTCGCGCAGTCTGCCCGCCAGCTCCTCGAGCTGCTGCTCGCGCCGTGCCACCAGTACCAGATCATAGCCCTCACGCGCAAAGACGCGCGCCAGCTGGTAACCTATTCCGCTGGAGGCTCCGGTAATGAGAACGGTCTGTCGAGCCTGCGCACCGGCCATACAAAGATTATCCTTTCCGCGGAACTCTGCTGAAGATTACGGCCCAACTCTACACGTTGCCGGCCGCTTGTTCAAGGGAGCACCCGTCAGACCACCGAACGCGGCATGCTCACGATCAGGTGAGTACCATCGCTCTGGTTCGAGGTGAAGTCGATATCGCCGTTGTGAACGCGGGCGATCAACCGGGCAATGTAGGTTCCAAGCCCGTTGCCGTCGGGCTTGCCAAAGGTCGAGTAGCGCTCGAAGAACCTGTCACGGATCTCGTGCGCAATCGGCGCCGGGTTGTGAATGTCTACCACGTAGGGATCGCCGGTTGTGACGCTGACGCGCACCTCATCATTCGGCTGCGACGCTTCAATGGCGTTGCGGATCAGGTTGACCAGCATATCTTCGAGATAGATCTCCTCGGCGTACACGGTGAAGTGTGCGTTCCAGTCGATCGGCTCTCCGTCAACCTCAAATACCAACCTGACACCGTATTTGCGTGCTATACCGATTGTCTCGGCGCGGCAGTCACTCAACACATGGAACAGATTCAGCTGCTGCACCTCGAGTGTGTAACTGCCCTCCTCCATGCGCACGATATCCATCGAGCTGTTGATCATTGTATTGAGCTTCCTGCCCGATTCACGGATAAGCAGTGCGAGCTCTTTCTGGCTTTCACTCAGATCGTCGCGCAGCAGCAGCTCGGTTGCGGTCAGAATTCCGTTCAGCGGATTACGCAGGTCGTGCTGGATTATGCGTTCTACCTCGCGCTTGACCTTCTCGATACGCTTGCGTTCCTCGATCTCGCTGTGCAAACGCGACACAGTCTCCTGCAGCTGTTCTTCGGCTCGCTTGCGGTCGGTGATATCGACAACAAAGGTGACCTTCTTCGGCTGCTCGTCCACATCGACTATGTAGGCGGCGTCGGCCAGAATATTGAGCAGCGATCCGTCTTTGCGCCGGACGGTCCATTCACCACGCAGTTCACAGCGCCCGCCCATGAACTCCTCGTGCAGCTCAGTCAGACTGTCACGATCACCTTCGGGCACCACCGTGGTGAAATGTTTGCCCAGCAGTTCGGCAGCCTCGTATTGGTAGAGCCGGCAGTAGGGAGGATTGACGTATTCAAAGTTTCCACTCTGGTTGGTAATACAGATTCCCACTGGTGTGGTTTCGATGATCTCGCGCAGCCGTTTCTCGCTGCGCTGCAGGGTGTCACTCCATGACTGTTGAATCTGCTGACGCTGCCGGTACAGCGTGTTGATGATACGGACAAACTCCCGCTCTTCGGAATCCGGATACTGTTCCGGCGGCAACTCCTGGTAATTTCCATTGACCAGGGAGTTGAGCAGTTTCATGATCTCCTGCCTGTCGTGAACCGCCTTCGCCATAACCCCTCTTATGGTCTATTATAGAGCGATATGAATCAAGATCAAGTCAAAGCAGAGCTGTTACGGCTCGATCCGGATGTAGAGGACTTCAGTGTCATTCTCTCGGGCAAGGTCAGCCGCAAGGCCAATGGCCTCTACTATCCGGACAAGCGCGAGATCATCCTGCACAATAGAAACTTCGACAGCGACAACGCAATGATGTATACCGCGGTGCACGAGTTTGCCCACCACCTGCACTTCACGCGCTCGGCGGTACCGGTAGGGCCACGACCGCACACCATAGAGTTCCGCCGCATTCTACACCAGTTGCTGGAGCGAGCCGAACAAATCGGTGTCTACCGCAACATCTTTGACAGCGACCCCGACTTCCTGGCGCTGACCGAGCGTATCCGCAGCCGCTATCTGGCCGGCGGCGGCCGCATTATGAAGGAGTTTGGCGAGGCGCTGCTCGAGGCGCAGCAACTGTGCGAACAGCACCGCATGCGCTTTGACGATTACGTTGAGCGCGTACTGCGGCTCGAATCCCGCACCGCAGGCAGCCTGATTCGCATGCACTCCTACGATGTACCACCCGAGGTCGGTTACGAGAACATGAAAGTGCTGGCGGGCATCGCCGATCCGGCCAGGCGCGGGCAGGCAACCGAGGCGTTTGCCGCCGGTAAGAGCCGTGACTCGATCAGGGCGCTGGTCAACGGATCGGCCGAACAGCAGGACCCGCTGCGGCAACTGCAGCGCGAGAAGCGGCGTCTCGAGAGCACCATCAGAAGCTTGCAGCACAAGCTTGAAGACCTTGAGCGGCGTCTCGAACGTTTTGAAACCAAACCTGATGTCAGCCCCGGGCAGGCGTAAGCGTGCGCTCCCGCCCACGCCGGGAAACCCGACGCCGGCGGGGCTTGCATAAGCTCCTGCCGGCCGATATCCTTAGCAGATCATGGCAAGCGCAATAGACACACTCGATTTCACCGTTGAAGAGCTCAGCAGTAGCGACCATTCGCTTACAATCTATGCCCTGTCCACCTGCGCCTTCTGCAAGCGCGCTATCGATTTTCTCAAAGATCAGGATATCTCGTTTCGCTACATCTACCTGGATAAGATCGATCCACAGCTGAAAGTCCGGGTTAAGTCCGAGCTGAAGCAGAAGTATGACAATATCCCGGTCTTTCCGGTGCTGGTCATCGACGATCAACGCGCGCTGTCCGGGTTCAACGAGAACCGCTGGCGCAGCGAAATCGGTATCGCGTAGGACTGCCGGCGTGTCCAGGCGGTCCAAAGAGAAATCGCAACAGGATGTCTACGAGTTTGTGCGTCGGGTTGCTGCACACCAGGGATGGGAGCTGAATAAGGATCCGCAGTTCCTGGACGACCTGGTCTCTGGCCTGCGGCAGAACTACGCGCGCTACGGCTACTTCCTGTGCCCCTGTCGCGATGGCAGCGGAGAGCGACAGAAAGACCGGGACATTATCTGTCCGTGCGATTACAACGTCCCGGATCAACAGCAGTACGGTCACTGTTTCTGCGCGCTCTTCCTCAGCCGGGAGTTTGCCGCGAGCGGTCAAGAACCGCAACCGATTCCGGAACGCCGTCCCGAGTCACTGTTCGACTAGCCGGCTCAATCAACCGCGCCGCTGCGGTACGCTTCAATTGCAGCAACCACCTCTCCGACAGCCTGTACGAGATCGCCGACGGCTTGCTCTAACCCCGCCCCGTCAGCTGAACGCGCAGCGCTCTCGGCTGCCCTGGCAGCTTTCAACGCGTCGTCGGCGCGCAGCGTTCCGGTAGTGTTGGCCAGCGAATGTGCGGCGCGCCGCGCCGAGTCGAAGTCACGCTGCGCGGCCGCCTGCTGCAGCGCTTGCAAACGCCGGGGCGCCTCATCGAGAAAGATAGCAAAGATCTCGCTCAACAGCTCCGGCGAGTCACGGTAGGTTGAAATCATCTGATCGATTTCGTTATTGGATCTGCGTTGATCACTCACTTCACTACCTCCGTCCTAACGCAGCGCGGCGCCGGCGCGCCGTTTCAGGTCGAGAACCTCGGCTGAATCGGGAAACACGTTGAGAGCGGTGCCACAATCTTCGAGGGTGCGTTCAAACTGTCCGCGTTCAAAGTAGAGCTGCGCGCGCGCAAGCAGCGTGTCGAACTGAAACCCGTCCACGGATAGTCCGGCATCAAAGTCACAGAGAGCTTCGTCGTGCCGGCCGAGCAGCCGCTTGACCACGCCCCGATAGTAGTACGCCTTCCAGTTGTCATCATCGAGTTCCAGCGTGCGGCTGAAATCGGCTATTGCGTTCTCGTAATCCGACTCGGCGAAGTACGCCATTCCGCGATGAATATGAACGATTGCCTGGATATGCGCTTTGGGATCCTGCTGCAGGATCCTGGAGTATATCGAGATCGCTTTCTTGAACTGCTGCTGATTGTGCGCATAGAGCGCCTTGAGAAGCATGTTATCCACCGAATCGCTTACCGCGGCTACCAGCGCAGGGTCGATGACATCGGGTATGCCCAGTTCATCGTCCACTGCAACGTTATTCTGTGCCTCCGCCGAGGCCGGTGTCTGCTGATCACGTCCGGCATCCTGAATCCGTTGCCAGAACTCCCGCCGACGCTTGGACAATTCGGCGTGAAGCTGTCGCTGGTAGTCACGAATTTCCTGAAAAACGATGTCAGCCAGAGTGAGATTTGCGTTCAGCGCGGCCAGCTTGCGCTGCAGCGGCTCATCGAAGGGCGTGAATTCGCTCTTGTAGATGAGTTCATGCTCGACCTCGGCCCACGCGTCCTGCAGATTGGTGCGCAGCTGTATCTCGACTATCAGATCTTCGTCGAGATGAAAGCTCTCCTCGATGTCCTCGGGCAGCTCGATCAGCACGTGAGTGGACTCGTAGCCAAACTCGCGGCTGGAAAAGTGAGCCCCCTTGCGCTCCACCTCCACCACGCGGAACTCCTGCTGAATATGCTGTTCGATCTCCTTGAGGTCTGACATGAATGGACAGACCGCGCGAATGCCGAGCAGGTCTGTCAACTGCAGCTTGCGTTGCTTCAGCCCGTTCTGCTTCATGCGTCTGAGGACCTTATCGTAGTAACTGTCAAAACCCTTCACCCGATACTTTATGGTTGGTGTTAATCCGACACGACCCAGCGATGCGCGCAAACGGCGCTGTACCTCGTGTAATGCCTTGGAATACACATCGTATCGTAGTTGATACTTCTGCTTGAGCTCGGTACGGCTGGCTGGAGGAATATCTACCCACGTCATGACACTGATGCTCCCGCCGTAGTGGATTCTTGGTCTGCTTTCACTATATCATGGTCCTCGTGATCGCGAAACCGAGAGTTCATGTTGTCGAGCTGTCCTTCCTGCTGATCCTGATCGGTTTTACGTGGGCGTTCTACCGCGTGATGGCGCCGTTTGTGTTAAATATCTTCCTGGCGGTGGTCTTTGCCAATATCTGCTGGAAACCGTACGTCCGTCTGAGATCCGCATTGAACAACCGTGCTGTTCCCGCAGCCGTTATCACGGTGGTAGCAGCTTTCTTCCTGGTGGCTATTCCGCTCAGCATGATCGGACTGCTGATCTACCACGAAGCGGTTGAAGGCTACGCCAGGCTGCAGGAGATGTGGCCTGCGATCAACAATGGTTTGGACGAGATCGATGTGCGCCTTTGGCTGCAGCGTTTGCCGCTGGTGGGGGCTCTACTGGAAGACGGACCCACAATCGAGCTGGGAGAGGTTCTTCGCGGAGTTTTTGAGTTTAGTTCCAGTTTTGTGGTTGAGATGTCACGGCGTTCTTTTGTCAGCATCGCCGCGGCGCTGGTCAACTCCGTGCTGATACTGTTCCTGATGTTCTTCCTGCTGCTCGACGGGGAACGCATCGTTCAGCGCCTTTATGCGGCCATCCCTCTGCCTGACAGCTATCTGCACCAATTGTCCAGCGAGACGCTGCACACCACCGCCGCTACGCTGATCAGCACCGTCTTGATCGGTATGATCGAAGGAGCCTATGGGGCAATTCTGTTCTGGATCTTTGGACTGCCCTCCCCGATGTTGTGGGGTGTTGTGATCATGATTCTGTCGATGGTTCCGCTTATCGGCTCCAACCTGATTCTGACGCCGGCTGGAATCATGCTGATGCTGTCGGGCAATGTAGTGGCTGGACTGGTGCTGACGCTGCTGGGCTACGCCGGAGCGGCGCTAACCCAGAATCTCATCCGTCCCAAACTGCTCGGCGACCGCACCGGCATGCATCCGGCGCTGGTGCTGCTGTCAACTATTGGCGGCATCGCCTGGCTGGGCCTGATAGGATTCCTGATCGGACCGCTGATCGCAGCGCTGTTCACGGCCGTATGGAGCCAGTTTGCGCGCTTCTACCACAGCCAGTACGCCGGCAAAGACCGCAACGCGGAACGATCGTCACGCCGGCCGCGATTTATTGCGCCTCCTGCTGTGCCCGGCGGAAGGTCCGGCAGGCGGCCGTAGCTGGAGAACGTGCGCAATCGAGATATCGGCAAGCTCAATGGCGTGCAGCTCCGCATCAAATATCCGGCCGGATCGAAGCGTAACGCGCAGGGCGCTCTCGATACTGTCTGCGGATCCAGCGCGGCCGCGTATGCGGCGGCGCACGCTCTCAACGTCCGCGCTCCGCAGATGGCGGTCAAGGGCGGTGCCGAGCAGTTCACTACGGCGCCCGCCGAGCAGGCGCGCGGCAACTAGACTGCAGAAAACTATTTGAAGGTCTGGATCGAGCAACAGCAGTGCGTCATCGATGAGGTCACTCAGCTGCGGCAAGCCCTGCACTGCAGTTTCGGGAATAAAAGTCGAGCCTCGCGGTTCGCCGGCGTCTATGGTCAGAACCTGTTGCACCACGGCTTCGTGGCCGAGCGCCAGCTGCAGCAAAGTCCCATGATAGGCGGTGAAGCTGTCTGAATCGTGTCGACAGACAAATCGCTGCAGCGTGTCGCACAGTGTCACACGATCGAACTGGTCCAGAAACGGTTGCAGACCGTACTTGGGCAGCGTCTCCGCAAAGAAGAGCGTCAGGATGGAAACGTTGCGTGAAGCACTTACGCGGCGCAGCTGTCTGGCAACCCGCGTCAAATCGGCCGCAGAACCAATCTGCGCTGCAATAAACTGCATGTCCAATACAAGCCGGGCGGGCGCTACACCGCAGCGCTGCTGCGCACTGTCCAGTTCGCGCTCTACCGCGGTAACGAACGGCTGGGCACGCAGGATCTCGCCGGGTATCGCCAGTTCTTCAACTACTACCGGATACAGTTGCGTGCGCGACTGCCGACCGCCCGAGTAGTGCAGCACAGAATCAACCAGCGATACCATTCCTCCATCAGCAACTATGACCGGGCAATCGGTATCGGAATCCGAGGGCAGCAGGAAGGAAAGAATCTTCAGCAGACGTTCGTGTTTGGTCTTGTAGATATAGAGTAGGTTGCACCCGCCGTCGATAGAGGCGGGTGCAACCTGGATGGGCAACTTCACTCCATAAAATATACGTCATTCGGACGAATTTGCAAATTCCGGCTTTCGTCGGCGGCGGACGCAGACTCAGCGCAGGCGCACACCCCCGGCGCGGTTCAACGCGAGTCGGGCGGCAGGCGCTGCTCGAGCCGTTCTACACGCCGCTGCAGATCCAGCATCTGCTTATCGAAGCGCTCTGCCGGCCGCCGCTTGATCCAAACCCGCAGCAGTACCAGCCCAACCAGTCCCGCCGTCAGAATGATCAACAGCGGCATGAGCCGCGATAACAGTTCGTCAACGCTGCGCAGCAGCATGTAGAAATCGTAGCTGCTCATATCGATTTGCTTTCCAGAGCGGCGGCTTTGGCTTCTACCTCCATACGGCGCGCCTCGGCGTAATCGATCAACGATCGGCGGAGCGCAGAATCAGCTACAGCCAGAATCCGTGCCGCGAGCAAACCGGCATTCTGTGCGTTATTGATTGCCACCGTTGCAACCGGGATGCCGCGCGGCATCTGCACAATCGATAACAATGAGTCCAGTCCGTCAAGCGATGCAGCGCGCACCGGGACTCCGATGACCGGAAGCCAGGTCAGCGCAGCCACCATTCCCGGCAGATGCGCTGCTCCACCGGCTCCGGCGATAATCACGCGGATCCCGCGCTCTGCGGCATGCTGGCCATAGTCAAACATCCGCTGCGGCGTGCGATGCGCCGAGACGATTGTCACTTCGCTACTGACACCCAGTTCTGTCAGGATTTCGATTGCCGGCTTCATCACCGGAAGATCGGAATCGCTGCCCATGATGACCCCAACCCGCGGTCCCGCCGCGCCGTCATGTGACATACTCGCCTCCTCGGATGGTCAGCAGCGATGCAGCGGTTTGTGCGCGTTGCATCGCGCTGACGGCGTCACGCGCCACCGCGGTAATGTGTCCCATCTTGCGCCCGCCAATGCACTGCCGCTTGCCGTAAAGGTGCAGCGACACCCCCGGTACCGCCAACGCTTCGGCGCTTCCCTCTACTACCGTAGCCCCGATGCAGCCCGGTTTGCCCAACAGGTTCACCATGACACCGGGCGTCAACGCCTCGGCGCTGCCGAGCGGAAAGCCGAGCACAGCGCGCAAATGCTGCTCAAACTGACTGGTGACGCACGCCTCTATAGTGTAGTGGCCGCTGTTGTGCGGCCGTGGTGCAATCTCGTTCAGCAGCATGCGACCGTCTCGCGCCAGGAAGAGCTCAACACCGTGCACTCCCACCCCACCGAGCGCCGCTACGGCAGTTTCGGCAATCCGGACTGCCTCGGCGGCAAGATGCGGATCGAGTTCCGCCGGTGCAATTACGTGGGTACAGATGTTGGAGCGCGTGTCGAATATCATCTCCACCGGCTGATACGATACTACCGCTCCGCCGGCGCTGCGGACTACCAGCACCGCCAGCTCGCGCTCGATCTCGACCAGCTCTTCCAGCAGCGACGGCCGGTCGATCCGCGGTTCCGTGCTGCTACGCAGTACCGCAACGCCCCGCCCGTCGTATCCGCCGCGGCGTGCCTTCTGCACGGCCGGCAGCCCGAAGCCGATCAGCTCAGCTTCATCGTGCGCTGAGAACTCGCGGTAACGCGGCCCCGGCAGCCCAGCCTCCTCAAACAGCCGGCGCTGCGCCAGCTTGTCCTGCACCAGCGCCAACACTCGCGCATCCGGAACCAGCCGATGGCCGGCGCGCTGCAGCCGCTGTAGCACAGCAGTGTCGATGTGCTCGATTTCGTAGGTGCTAACCTCGCTGCACGCTACAAGACCGGCAATTGCGTCGGGATCGTCAAACGAGCCGCGGATGAACCGATCAGCCAGCGGTGCACACGGTGCGTCAGCGGCTGGATCGAGGACTGCAACCGAAATGTCCATACGCCGCGCCTCGGCAATCAGCATCTTGCCGAGCTGGCCACCACCAAGCACTCCGAGCTGATACGGCTTCATACTAGTACCTGGCCGGGATATCACAGTCTCTGTCCAAGCACCGCGGCCGGACCATTGCGCGTCAGACGCTTTCGGAGAATAGCCGATCCAGTTCAGTCCTGAGCTGCTGCAGAACTTCCTCGTACTGTTGCTGCAGCCGCCCCATGTGCTGCTGCAGAGCTGAGGCAAACTCCGGATCCTGCGACGGATCGACCTTGACGCGATGCCCGAACTGCCGCGCAAGCTCCTCTTCGCGCTGACGCAGGCGGTCTGAGAAACTGGCACGCAGCTGTTCGATCAGATGCTGACGGTTCTCGAGGTACTGCTTCAACAACTGGCGTGTCTGTTCAAACAGATGGCTCAGCGAGCTCTTGTCCTTGATAACAAAACCCAGCCCCCTCTCCAGTGTATCTACCTTGGCGAGATCGGCTTCACTGTTGGGCAGCGAGAGGTTGGCCATGATCACCTGGTAGAAACCCTCTTTGACCCACTTCTGCTGCTCACTGCCGTACTGCTTGAGCTCCGTGCGGATGTCCAATTCGGGATTCTCATTCAGGCGCGAGACCAGGCGCTTGCCGTGCTGCCTCATCTCGTGGGCCTCGAGGCTCTTCTTGTCACTCTGCACATCCTGGGTTTTTTCCAATGCAAGTTCCAGGGCACTCTTTATCTGGCTCACAGGTTCCTCCAGCTGTGTGTTAATCCACTAACTTCATCATAGCAGAAAAACCGCTGCAACGGAAGAAGCGCGCGGCTGGTGACACATCAGCATTGGGCCGTTGACCTTAATCGCGACCCGGCAATATACTTTGGTACTCTCTGGAGGCATCAGGTTGAAGAACGAGCAAGAGCGCACAGGAGCCGAAACAGCCGAACTGCACGTGGGCGGCAAACCAATGCGGCTGGTACTGGAAGAGCCTACAGCGGGCGACCGCGGGATCAACATTGGCCGGCTGCGCAGCGAAACCGGTTTGGTGACTTACGATCCGGGCCTGGCAAATACGGCGTCCTGCCGCAGCGCAATCACCTATCTCGATGGTGAGAACGGCGTATTGATGCACCGCGGTTACGCAATCGAAGATCTGGCTGCTAACTGCGTCTTTCTGGAAGTTGCGCTGCTGCTGATTACCGGGACGCTGCCCAACCGTGAAGAACGCAAGCAATTCACGCTGCTGATGAACAAGAACTCAATGCTGCACGAAGGCATGATTCAGTTCTTCGACAACTACCCTGAGAACTCGCACCCGATGGCGATATTATCGGCCATGGTGGTTTCGCTGTCGTCGTTCTATCCGGAGATCGCGCGGTTCAACGGGGACTTGCCGCTGGATGAAACCGTAACCAATCTGTTGTCAAAAATGCGCACTATTGCTGCATTCAGCTACAAAAAATCTATCGGCGAGCCGTTTGTCTACCCCAGTCACAAGCTGTATTACTGCGAGAATTTCCTCAACATGATGTTCTCATCGCCGGTGGCGGATTATCAGATCGATCCGGTAGTCGAGGCAACCCTGAATAAGTTTCTTATCCTGCACGCCGATCACGAGCAGAACGCTTCAACCACCGTAGTACGCGGCGTCGGCAGCTCGGGTACCAACCTCTACGCATCGGTGGCGGCCGGAATATCGTCGCTCTGGGGCCCCCTGCACGGCGGCGCCAACCAGGCGGTCATCGGTATGCTGGAGGATATCCGTGATTCGGGCAAGAGCATCGCGCAGGTGGTCCTGCAAGCCAAAGACCGCAGCAACCCCTTCCGACTGATGGGATTTGGCCATCGGGTATACAAGACTTACGATCCGCGGGCGCGGATCGCCAAGCAGACGTGCCGTGATCTGCTGACGCACCTGGGAATTAGCAGCGATCCACTGCTGGATATTGCGATGGAGCTCGAGGAAACCGCCCTGGCCGATGATTACTTCCGCGAAAAGAAGCTCTACCCCAACGTGGACTTCTACACTGGAATAACCTATCGGGCAATGGGAATCCCTACCAATATGTTTACCGTGATGTTTGCTCTCGGGCGGCTGCCGGGCTGGATTGCCCACTGGTTGGAGATGCACAACGATCCGGAGCAGAAGCTGGTGCGGCCGCGCCAGATATACGTGGGCCAGAAGCCGCGCCCGTTTGTGCCGATCGATGAACGCAGCTAGCCGGCGGTAACAGCTGCACTTGCGGGATTATCGATATCGATCCATAATAGCTGCCAACAAAGCAATCCCAAAGGAGTCAATCACAATGAACGCGAAAACCACCCTACGGCTGATGGCCATCAGCGCGGTGCTGGCTGCTGTGTTGCTACTGGCAGCGTGTGGCGGACCGGCAGAGCTGGCCGACGAAGAGATGGGTGACCCGGTGCCCAACCTTGTCATCTTGAGCTCTCTGCCCGAGGCCAACCTGGTCAACTACGAAATGGCCCAGGAACTGGCCGACGAGCTGGCGCAGATCGGCGTTACCATGGAAGCGCGCCCGACCGATTTTTCGGTCCTGCTGGATGTGATCTACGGTGAAGACATGGACTACGACGCCTATACCATCGGCTGGTCGGGCCGCGTCGAGCGCCTCGATCCGGACATGTTCATCCATTCGATCAACCATTCATCCAACGCGGTGCCCGGTGCCAACAACACCAGCCGCTACGTCAACCCGGAGTTCGACGAACTCGCCGATGCGCAGCGGCGCGAAATGGACATCGAGGCGCGGCGCGAGATCGTATGGCAGGCGCAACGCATCCTGGCCGAAGACATCCCGCGCATCACCCTCTATTCACGCGCCAACGTCCAGACCTACGACCGTACCCGTTTCAGCAACATGGTCAACATGTCGGGTGAAGGCCTGTTCAACGAATGGAGCCCGATGGTGATGGAGCCGATCTCGGATGACTACACCGTTCCGATTGTTGCCAGCAACGTCAACATCACCAACCTCAATCCGTTTGCCGCGCGCAGCGTTTACGACTGGCGCAACCTGCGTCTCATCTACGACAAACTGGTGCGCCTGAGTCCCGAAGTCGAACCGCGCCCCTGGGCGGCAACCGGATGGCAGATCGTTGACGACACCACAATCGACGTAGAACTGCGCGAGGGCATGAACTTCCACGACGGCCGGCCGGTAACGGTCGAGGACGTAGTATGGAGCTATCAGACCTGGATGGATCTGCCGGAGAGCTACTTTGCATCGTTCACCAACCCGATTGCCTCGGTAGAGGCTGTGGGAGACAATACCATCCGCTTTGTACTCGAAGAGCCCTACGCTCCGTTCATCACCACCACTCTGACCCAGATCCCGATTCTGCCCATGCACGTCTGGGAGGATGTGGGAGATGTCACCCAGTACGCCAACGAGAACCCAATTGGCAGCGGCCCGTTCCAGTTTGTGCGTTTTCGCACCGGCGAGGAACTGGTCACCGAACGCTTCGATGATTATTTTGAACCACCCAAGATCGAGGGCTACATCTTCAAGATCTACGCTTCGCCCGAAGGTGTGCTGACCGACCTCGAATTGGCAAACGTGGACGTGATTTCCTACGATCTGATCCCGGCGCACATCAACCAGATCAAGGATAACGAAGGCGGCCGCTTTGACCACCTCGAGCTGACCGAGGCCCAGGATATCGGCTTCTTCTACATCGGCATGAACAATAATCGCCCCCCGTTTGACAACAAGGCCTTCCGCGTTGCAATAGCGCACCTGGTTGACTACGACTACGCGTTGGACGTTCTGCTGGACGGTTATGGCAGCCGTGGTGGCGCTGGGCTGGTAATCAACGCCGCCAATGAATTCTGGCACAACCCTGACGTGCCGATTTACGACACCTACGACCCCGAGCGCGCACGCGAGATTCTCGAAGAAGCCGGCTTCACCTGGGACAGCCAGGGGCGTCTGCGCTTACCGCGCGGCTGAACTGCAGCACGTCACCCGATCTGACCTGACCTGATGGAGGGCCGGCACCCGGCCGGCCCTCTAGCTTCAGCAGAGGAGATTCTGTTTCGTGTTAGCCTATATCGTGAAACGGCTTCTGATTATGATCGTGATGCTGCTGCTGGTAGCCACGATGATCTTTCTCATGTTCCGCACGATGCCCGGAGATCCAACCGCCAGCATGGTTGATCCGTCGATACCGCGTGAAGCGCGTCAGGCGCTGCTCGAGCGCTACGGCCTTCATGAAAGTCTGTGGACCCAGTACCGGATTTTCATGAGGGACCTGGTACAGCTGGATTTTGGCAACTCCTACTTCTACAACCGCACCGTGCTGCGCGTGATCGGGGATCGGCTGCCGGCAACGCTGATCCTTATGCTCACTGCGATGCTGTTTGCCTATACGTTCGGTATTCTGTGGGGCGCCTGGATGGCGTGGAACCGCGGCTCGCGGCTGGAGTCGGTTGGGGTCACGTTCAGCCTGATATTCAGATCGGCACCAACGTTCTGGGTCGGGCTGATGGCAATCATGCTCTTCTCGGTGACCCTGGGCTGGTTTCCAGCCCAGGGCATGCGCACCACCGGATACGTTGGCGACAGCTTTGCCGAGGTGTTCCTGAACCGTGATTTTGTGCGCCACCTGATTCTGCCCGCTTTTGTTGCCGGGCTCTATTTTTTGGCTACACCGCTTCTGATCATGCGTAACAGCATGCTGGAGGTGATGTCCGAGGACTACATCGAAATGGCTCGCGCCAAGGGCCTGCGCGACCGCAGCGTACTCTACAAGCACGCTGCGCGCAACGCACTGCTTCCTGTGGTAACCGCAGGCGCCCTGTTCATTGGCGCTGCTATCGGTGGGCAGGTGCTGATCGAGGTTGTCTTCAGCTGGCCCGGACTGGGACGCGAGATTGTTCAAGCGGTCACGCGTTCTGATTACCCGCTGGCACAGGGCATCTTCATCATAATTTCCGCATTGGTGATGTTCATGAATCTGGTGGCGGACATCCTGTACGCCTTTCTCGATCCGCGAATCGCGTACAGATGAAGGATGAAGCGAGTATGAAGATCAGGTCGCGACGTTCCGTCAACAGGCAGAGCCTGTTCTACATCTTCTGGTCCAATCTCAAGCGTGACCGTTTGGCACTGTTCGGCGTGATTCTGCTGCTCTGCTTCATCTTTATCGGCGTCTTTGCCGAAAGCCTGGCCCCGCACGGGCCGCGCGAGCGGCACTATGACGCCGAGGGCTCTATCCGGCGGCTGGAACAACCGTCGTGGCAGTACCCCTTTGGTACCACCGACGTAGGCCGCGATATTTTCAGCCAGGTGATTCTGGGAACCCGTACCGCGTTGACGGTAGGCTTTCTGGCCGCCGTGCTGGTTACGCTGGTTGGGTCGGTGGTCGGCATCATTGCCGGTTACTTCGGCGGCTGGATTGACACCGTACTGATGCGGATAGTCGACTTCTTCTACGCAATACCGTTTATACCGTTTGTCATCGTTCTTTCGGCAATTCTGCAACCGAGCATGTGGAATATCATTCTGGCGGTCTCGCTGCTCTCGTGGCGTACTGTTGCGCGTATCGTGCGGTCGCAGGTTCTCTCGATTGCGCAGCGGCCCTACATCAAGGCAGCCCGGGTTGCCGGCGCCGGGCACGTGCGCATCATGGCACGCTACATTCTGCCCAATGTCATACCGCTGGTGCTGCTGGAAATGGCGTTCATGGTCAACTGGGCGATTATGGCTGAGGCCAGCGTTGCTTTCCTCGGTTTCGGCGATCCGCGCGTGACTAGCTGGGGACAGATCCTGCATATCAACTTCGTCTCGGGCTACTCGCGGCTGGCGTGGTGGTGGACCGCACCACCGGGGCTTGCCATCGTGCTGCTGCTATTGTCGATTTTCTTTGTAGCGCGGTCGCTGGAGGCCGTTGTCGATCCCCGTCTGAGAAAGCGATAAGAAGAGTACACCATGCTGGAAGTACAGAATCTAAGTATCGAATACACTACCGAGGACGGCGTTCTGAAGGCCGTGGATGATGTCTCGTTCAACCTCCAACGCGGCGAGAGCCTGGGAATCGTCGGTGAATCGGGATGCGGCAAGACCACCGTGGCCAAGGCGTTGCTGCGGCTGCTGCCCGAAAACGGCGCGATTTCCGGCGGTAGAGTACTGTTCCACGGCGAGAACCTGGTAGGCAAGAGCCCCGACCATATGCGCCGCATCCGTCACAGCAAGATCGCGCTGGTGTCGCAGAGCGCGATGAACTCGCTCAACCCGGTGTACACCGTCGGCCACCAGATCAGGGAAGGTATCCTTGCGCACTCGAACATCGGCCGGCACGCGGCGCATGCGCGCTGCGTCGAGGTCTTCGGTATGGTGGGACTGGAAGAAAAACGCCTGTCGAGCTATCCGCACCAGCTTTCCGGCGGTATGAAGCAGCGTGCAATCATCGCTATGGCGCTCTCACTGGAGCCCGATATTATCGTTGCTGATGAGCCGACAACTGCGCTGGACGTGGTGGTGCAGGGTCGCATCCTGCAGCGCATCCGGGCGATCCAGAGGCAGATCTCGACTTCCATGATCTTCATCACCCACGATATCTCGGTAGTCAGCGAGATTTGCGAAAGAATCATCGTAATGTACGGCGGCAAGATCATGGAACAGGCCGATAGCGCAAGCTTTTTTCGCGCGCCGTACCACCCATACTCGCTGGGACTGCAGAACGCCTTCCCGAGCATCACCGACATCACCGGTGAAGAGCTGGTCTCAATCCCGGGGACACCACCCAACCTGATGCAGGAACAGCCAGGCTGCCGTTTTCAGGAGCGTTGTCCATTCGCCACCAGCCAATGCCGCAGCCGGACCCCGCCGCTGGTGAAGGTCAAATCGAACCATCACGCGGCCTGCTGGTATACCGACCAGGTCAATGATTTCCGCACCCGGGCACGCAACCGCGATACGTGGGAAGCTGTCCGCACGCGGATCGAACAGCAGGAGACGCCGCAGCAATGAGTAACGGACCATTGATAAAAGTTGAGAAGCTGACCAAGTACTATCCGGTGCGCCGCAGGCTGCGCCGGCTGTTTGACAGAGAGCAGCACTATGTACGCGCGGTTGACGATATCTCACTGGAGGTCGAGCGCGGCGAGATTCTGGGACTGGCCGGCGAGAGCGGATCAGGCAAGACTACCACCGGTGAGATCATCGTGCGTCTGCAGGAGGCCACTTCTGGCGTCATTCTGCTCGACGGCCACCCGCTGGAGGCGGACACCCGCGCCGACCGCAAGCGCTTCCGGCGCGAGGTGCAGATGATCTTTCAGGATCCCTACGAGACGCTCAACCCACGCTTCAACGTTTTTGAAACCATAGCTGAACCGCTGAGAATTCACGGGGTCCGCCTCAAGTCCGAGATCGCGCGCCGCGTCAGCGAGTCGCTGGAGATTGCCGAACTCAAACCGGCGGCAAACTACCTGCACCGCTTTCCACACGAACTCTCGGGAGGCCAGCGACAGCGTGTTGCCATTGCACGCGGCATTGTGCTGGAGCCAAAGGTGCTGATTGCGGACGAGCCGGTATCGATGCTCGACGTCTCGATCCGTGCCGACATCCTGAATCTGCTGAAACGGCTACGCCGGCGTATGGGTCTGACCATGATCTACGTCTCACACGATCTGGCAACCATCAAGTATCTTTGCGACCGTATTGCGGTGATGTACCTGGGAAAGATCGTAGAGATAGGCCCTGCCGATGAAGTCATTGCGTATCCGCAACACCCGTACACCCGGGTGCTGGTGAGTTCGGTCCCGGTGGCCGACCCTGACTACGTACGCGCAGAAGTCAGCGTTGATGACGCTCCGCCGGATCAGATCAACCTTCCAGAGGGATGCCGTTTCACGCCGCGCTGTCCGTTTGCGCAGAGCGATTGTGCCGGCTGCGACCACCGGCTGCTGGAGCGCCGGCCGAAGCAGTTCAGCGCCTGCATCTATACCGAAGCCGAGCTCAAACCACGCTCGATTCCGTGATGGCGATGATTGACCTGCTCTGGCCACCAGGGGTTCCGCATAACGAGCCCATCCTGCTGCCGGAGGATACCGTCGTCGATCTGGGACTGCGCGAGCTGGCGCGCGCGATATCGCCTGACGGCGTTGGTGCAGAATTGGTACTGGATGTACTGCGTAACCCTCCGCGTGACGCCGCGGTAATCGACTACCGCCAACAGATCCTGTTTGGTCTTTTTGACAATCCTCACGTCTGTGACTCGCTGCGCGAGACCATTGAACCCATGCGAGAGCTTACCTCCTTTGCACGCGCTGCCGGAGAGTCCGACAGCCCGCTGCTGCAGGCGATCTGGCGCCTCGGTGAGCTCGAGCTCTACGTTGAGTGCACCGCACAGCTGCAGCAGACACTGCGCAGCCTGCACAGCAGCAGTGCGCTGTCCACCCTGGCTGCCGAGCTGACTGAGCGGGTCAACTCGGCGGAGTTTGGTGAACTGAGCGCTGAACTTCCGAGCATGCGCGCCGCGCTGCAGAAACGCCGTAGTGTTACGGTTGGCATCAATCTCGATGAACGCCTGCGGCCGGTAGAGGCTGCGCTCCTGTCGGTCAACGAACGGCCGTTCAGGGACAACACTCTGATGGGAAGTCTTCTGGGTCGCAGTTCGGAGTATCTCAGCGCGACGCCGTTACACCGCTCGCCTTCCGCGGCGGCGCTCAATTATCCGCCGGGAAGCAAGATGCCGCTGGCGCCGTTGTTTCGCGATATCGAGAAACTGCTGCGGGATGTGGCGCGTCCGCTGCAGCGCGGCCTGGAGCGTTACCTGCAGGCCAACACGTCGCTGTTGCGCTGTCTGGAACCGCAGCTGCGCTTCTACATCGGTGCAGTCAACCTGATGCAGCATCTGCAACGGGCGGGTTTTGAGATCAGCGCTCCCGAAGTTGCCGCGGCAGAGGAGCGCTGCCTTCATGCCCGCGGTGCGTACAATCTGCATCTGGCGCTACGCGCCACGGAAACCAGCCACCAGCCGAGCACAACCGTAGTCAGCAACGATATTCAGTTTGACCGCGATCACCGGATCCAGATTCTCACCGGCCCCAATCACGGCGGCAAGACTACTTACCTGCAGGCCACCGGCATTATCCAGGTGCTGGCGCAGGCTGGCCTGTTTGTACCGGCCGGACAAACGCGCATCAGTCCCGTAGACGGGATATGGACTCACTTTCCGGTTCGCGAGTCGGCCGGCGAGCCCACCGGCCGCTTTGCCGAGGAGCTGCAGCGTCTATCCTCGATTATGGAGCAGGTGACGCCGCACAGCCTGATACTGTGCAACGAGTCACTGTCGGGGACCGGGCCAATGGAGGCGGCAGGGATCGCCGAAGAGCTGATGCGCGCGTTGCGTCAGTTGGGCGTCCGTACGCTCTTTGCCACACACCTGCACGATCTGGCTGCGCGCTGCGAACAGATCAACGCCGCGGCGGGCGCAGACGCCGGAGCTGACAACCGCAGCGACCGCGTAGTAAGCCTGCGCGCTGAAGTTGAGAACGATGACGAGCACGGCGGCCGCCGCACCTACCGGATTCGGTTTGCCCCACCGTACGGCAGCAGCTACGCGCACGACGTCGCCCGCGGTTACGGATTGAGCTTCGAACAGATAGTGGCGCGGTTCCGCAAACGGGGCATCGAGCCGCGCAGCTGAGCCACGATCCCCGGCTCAGATCCCCAGTCCGCGGTGCGAACCGTCACGCACCCGGTTGATCAGTTCCAGGACATGCTGGGCATCGTCTGTTAGACCGAGTTCACGGTAGATTGATAATGCCTCGCGATAGGCGTCGAGCGCGTCCTCTTCGCGGCCCTGAGCGTAGCGTATAGCGGCGCTGATAGTGTGCGCCTGGGCCAGGCGCCGATAAGACTGGCTGCCTTCCAGGTGACGCTTGGCCTGCTCCACAATAACTTGCGCTTCCGCGAGGCGGTTGAGCGTGAGCAGAGCGCGCGCCAGCTCGGTACCTGCCATCCCAGCGCCCGAGAATGAGCCGGCAGCGGCAAAGTTCTCGATAGCGTTCTCGAAATAGCCCACGGCGTCCTCGGCCGCACCCAGACCGACATGAACAATCCCGATGTTGAACGAGATGTTAGCGTAGTCGTGAACATTGTTGGTCTGCACGTAGTGCTCGCGCGCGCGCTCGTAGTAGTCCAGCGCGGTCAGCGGATCACGCAGCGCGTTGTGGTAATTGCCGTAGATCCGGTAGATCGTGCCAATCCCGTTTTGCTGGTCATGCTCGCGATAGATTTCGAGCGCTTCGTCCAGCAGCGTCGGCAGCTGTTCCAGCCGTCCAATCTTGTAGCGCAGCATGCCCGCCTCGGTCAACGCGTCTGCGTAGAAAAGAACGTCATCTATCTGTTCGCGGCGCTCAATAAGCTCCTGTATGGTTTCCAGCGCCGCCGATAAGGCCCCGAGACGGTGCTGCAGGTTCCCCAGGAACATAAGCATTGTGAGCTGTGCATCGATGGCTTCGCTGCGGCGGTAGCCCTCGATGGCTCGACTGGCAAGTGAGATAGCGTCGCGAATCTGTCCGCGCCGCTGCGCCAGAAACGCCTGGGTTGACAGCAGCTCTGCTTCTTTGAAGTGCATCGCTGCTGCTGTGGCTATGCGGACTGTGCTCTCCAGGATCGCCTCGGCAGCGGCGGTTTGACCGTCGCGCATCCACAGCTGGAACAGCGCGGTTCCGTACGCTACCGCCTCTTCGGGCGCCAGACTTTGCAACCGATCTGCGGCCTGTCCCGGCGCCATCCGGCCGAGGTCCTGCAGCATTGCGTCATTGATGGAACCGTCGGCGGTCGCCAGAGCGCAACCAACCACCACGAGAAGCAGTGCGCAGAGTGACTTTTTCATAGCGGCACCTCCTGCGTACTCCTATCCTTGCACTGTAGACGCAGCCGGTCAACCCATCCGCTATCGTCACGCGCCACTGCCCGGCACACCGGCGCACTCAGTACCCGACCGTCTCCCAGCACTCGAACGGTGCGGCGATTTCCTCGCTGACGTAGACCTGCGTCTCCAGCAGCTGAAAGATTGAACTCGGGACGTACGGCGTAACCGGCCCGAGCAGAATCAGACGCGAAATCATCCGCTGCCACGAGACAAAGGTTCCCATTGTCTGCAAGGCGTGTATCTCGATTCTCTCCCGTGACCGGGCAACATCCCCAGGGCCAATAGTGGCCGCTTTGGGAGGAACATTAGCAATATCGCCGGATTGCCCGAATACGCCGTGCAGCGAGTTCTGACAGACTGTCAGCGGATGCAGCGTTACTATCCGTGCATCGAGCTTGAGGTATTCATCCATGTCATCAACCAGGAACTCCGGTGACGGGTCAACAAAGGCGATGTGCCCCGCCCATCCCGGACTGGAGTAACAGACGTCAGCCCCGCCCTCACCGGTATCGGTGATCATTTTGGAGTAATCCCGGATGTTCTGATTTGTGGGATAAAACACCTGGTCGAGCGGCATCCGCAGCTTCTCATCGATCTGATAGACAAAGTAGTTGAGCATCGAGCGCGCAAAGCTGGCCGGGTAACTCTCGGGAGCGATATTGCCGTCCTGGTCTGCCCACTCGTCCATGGCAAAGATGTAGAGATTGCGGCAATTCACTTTGTGATAGTTGATCAGCTCTGCCACCGGGACATAGGTCTCGGGTTCCGGATTACCGAGTATCAACACCTGCTTACGGTCCTGGTCATCCGAGGACTTGATTCTGGTGAAGATATCCCCGATCACAATTGGATGCGGGTTCTTGGTAACCCGGATCTTCATTTTTTCATTTGAATAGTTCTCCAGCTCCTTACCATGGACCGATCGTGCTTTGGCCAGTGCAGCAGCGTCCTTGAACGGGACGAAATCCGCCGGTCTGAACGTGAAATCACTCATCTACAATTCCTCCTGCGATTATTGTCCTTAGAATAGCTTTAATGGGCGCTAAACAGACATTACTGTCATCCTATCCGGGTATTGAGTACACGTCAAGAAATAAATGGTCCATTACTGCTATTGCACTCTTTATATCTCGATTTACAGCACGCTATTGCTTTTTTGCGCGGAGCCATTGTACAATACCCGCCGTACCGCGCAGGTCCGGGCCGCGTGTACGTGGTCACCGATACCGATAGTGAGGCTCGTATGAGCAATCAAACAATCACACTCATTCTCAGCTACCTGCGGCAAAACCGCACGGCTACGCGCTCGGATCTTGCGGCAGCGCTCGGCCTGCACACCAGGACGGTTGCGCACACCGTCAAGACGCTCCTTGACAGGGGATTGCTGATCCCGGCCGGCCGGCAGCAGTCCGCCGCGGGTCGCCGGCAGGAGTTGTTTTCGATAAACAGTTCGTACCGCAATTACATTGGGCTTGATCTCGGCGCAACTCACATCATTGGTATTCTGGTAGACGCCAATTGCAGCGTGCTGGAGCGCGTAGCATTCGACATCCGCCCCGGCCTTGGTGTTGAGATGATCATCAGCCAGCTGCGTAGCGTTGCAAACCGCCTGCAGGTGTCCGAAAATCGCACAGCTTCCGTAGGCGGAGTGGGGGTTTGCGTTCCTGGCTTCGTTGATCCGCGTGCCGGCGTTTCGATCGTAGCCGAGAACATCGTCGGGTGGCGCAACATCCAGCTGCACAAGATTCTCTCAGCCGACACTACCGCGCCGCTGGTTATCGAAGACTCCTCGCGAACGCTGGGAGTTGCCGAACGCTGGACCGGTTCGGTTCAACGTGCAAGCGACTTTCTGGTGATCGATATCGGTTACGGCGTAGGCATGGCGATTTACGCCGGAGGCGAGCTCTACCGGGGAACAAACTACAAGTCCGGCGAGATTGGCCACGTTACCGTGGTTCCGGATGGAACCGTCTGCACCTGCGGCAAGCACGGCTGCCTGGAAACCGTAGCTTCGGGTAAGGCCGTGGCGGCAATTGCACGGACGGCGGTACGCCAGGGCAAATCGCCGATGCTCATGGACTTGGTCCAGGGCAACGTGGATTCGATTTCGGCAGCCGACGTCGGCGTAGCTGCCAACACCGGCGATGCGCTGGCCCGAGACTTGCTTCGCAGCGCGGGCGGTTTCATCGGATTGGCTCTGGCCAACGCGGCAAACCTGCTCAACCCCTCGCATATCGTTCTGGGAGGGGGGATGATCAACGCCGGCGCAATCCTGCTGGACAGCGTGCGCGAAGCACTCTCGCTGCACACCATGGCCGAAATCTTCAACGAGCTGGAACTGTCGGTTTCCGAACTCGGCATCGACGGATCAGCGCTCGGTAGCGCAATCATCGCAATGCTTGACACCACCAGTCCCGCTGACTAGCGGATTGGCCACACTAGCGGCAGTAGGAGGCCGCACTCAGGACCAGAATACGCAGCAGCGAGAAAACACTATCCAGCTCAACATACTCGTCGCTACCGTGGGGATTTCCGCCGCTGGGGCCCATTACTACAACGTCGCAGTGCGGGACTGCACGCTGAAAGATGAACGCATCGCACGCAAGGTCAAGCCCGCGAGGGCGGTACTCGAGCCCCGTAGCAGCAAACGCGGCCCGCACGCACTCAAGCGCCGGATGTTTTGGATCGGTTCGATGGCCGTTCAGAAAGCGCGTCACCGGCTCGAACACCGGCAGCGAGTCCTGGAATTCGGCGTATTGCTTCAGCTCCCGCTCCATGAATTCCACCAGATCGCGGCGTACATCGTTCTGCTTCATGTACTCGAACGCTTCCATCCAGAAGTAGATGTGTCCTTTTGTCGGCACCGAACCTGACTCCAGGTATGTGGAGCCTCCGGCACAAAGCTGCAACGTCAGTATGCGTAACAGCGTGTCTCTGGTATACGCTTGCGGAATAGCTGCGGTCTTCTGCCGCTGTCTGTCGTATTGATCCAGTGCAGTGGCTAAACGGGCCAGTTTGTAGGCCGCGTTTGGAATCTCCTGGCCAAAGGCAAATCCGCCCGGCCCTTCTACGCTGACCGAAGCCTTCCAGTCGGCGCCACCGAGCGTCTCTATGCCCGCTACGAGGTCGGTAGGTTCGGTGACAATGCCGAAATCGATCTTGGGATAGCGCAGCCGCGCGGCCAGGGTCCCGTTGGCGCCGCCGTTCTCCTCGTCAACAACGCTTTCGGCGTACACGTTACCCGAGAGCTGCAGCCCCAGATCCTGCAGGCACTTCAACGCGTAGAACCCGCTGAGCGTGCCGGCTTTCATGTCCATGGAACCTCGTCCGTACATCTTGCCGTCACGGACTTCACCGCTGAACGGATCCGCAAATACCGACCATGTCTGGCCGGCGGCCGGCATAGTGTCCATGTGGCCGGAAAACACCATTGAACGGCCACCACCCGATCCTGGAAGACAGGCGCTAACTATCGGCCTGTCGTTGTAGTTGCGCTCTACACCATCAAGCGTGGCAAAGAAGTCCGGATGTTCCCGAATTGCCGGTACATCGTCGATCTGAAACACGTCGAGACTGGCTTTCGGTACCATTCTGCGAAGCTCATCGTACAGGAACTCCTGGCCCGGCTTCTCTTCCCCGCCCGGCGGCAGGTTCTCGGTCTTTATCCGAATCAGCTTTGAGAGTGTCTCCACCATTTCTTCGCGATTCGATTCAATCCATCGGTCCACCTGCTCAGTCAACTGCATGCCGCACCCCCACTTTCATTTTTGTTGGCCGTTCCTTTATGCATTCCGCTAAGGCACCGCTATCTTGCGTTATCTATTCCAGTTTCACAAGGGGCATCATCACAATATGAGTAGGACAAGGCCTGCCTTTCTGTCATAATACACTCTCGGCTATAGACAGAACCATGATGAGGACCGGCAATGAAACCGCTCGAGCGGAGAAACCGAATTCTTGACTTGCTACGCGCCATGCAGAAGGAGCTGCGCGTAGAATACCTCGCCTCTGAGTTTGGCGTCTCTCATCTGACGATACGCAGAGACCTCGACGCGTTGGCAGAGGACTACACAGTCATCCGCACCCACGGGGGCTGCCTCGCGGTGGGCAGGGCTGCACTGGAAACCGAGTATCACCGCAAAGTGGCGCGTAATTTTGTGCTGAAAAAGGCTGTAGCCCAGGAAGCGGTCAAAGAAATCTGCCCGGGTGAGACAATTCTTCTCAACGACGGTTCCACCACATTCCACGTCGCAATGCAGATCAACCGGATCGAAGGTTGTACAATATACACCAATTCACTGGCGATGATTTCGGAGTTCAGTCGCTTTGCCGGCATCAAGCTCTTCATCCTGGGCGGAGAATACGCAGAGGAACACTACTCGCTGCGCGGCAGCCTTATTGAGCATGTCCTGGAAACACTGCACTTTGATCGGGTCTTTCTCGGTGCTGACGCCGTTGATGAGCAAGGACGCTGTATGATTCCAACCCCGGAAGAGGCGCGGCTTACCAGAATCATGATGTCCAGCGCCAACAAAAAGATCCTGGTAGCAGACCACACCAAGATCCATGCCAAGGCCCATATGGCGTACGCCCGCCTGGATGAGTTCGACGGTTGGATAACCTCATCGGGAATCACGGAATCTGACCTCGCCCGCTATTCGGCTATGACTCGAGTGGTTGTTGCTCCGGGCGCCGAGGTTACCTGAAGCACCACAATTGCTCGCGGAGCCATATGTGTAGTACATTCAGGCACACACTACAGGAGAATGCATCGGTGCCACGAGAGTTGCTGCGACAATGGAAAGTATCTGATTCCGCCGACCTCTACGGAGTAAAGGAGTGGGGCGGCGGCTACTTCGACCTCAATCAAAAAGGCGAGGCCACGGTGACCGCGCGCTTCACCAGAGGTGCCGTCTCGGTAAGCCTGATGGATATCCTGGCGGGAATCGAGGCGCGAGGTCTGGGACTGCCGGTTCTGCTGCGCATCCAGAATCTGCTGGACGCGCAGATCGAGCGTATCAACGAGAGCTTCCGCAAGGTCATCAAGTCCTACAAGTATGGCGGAAACTACCAGGGTGTTTTCCCGATCAAGGTCAACCAGCAGCAGGAGATCATCGAAGCGATCTCGCGCTTCGGTGAGCGCTACGACCACGGGCTGGAAGCCGGCAGCAAGGCCGAGCTGATCGTAGCTCTGGCAATGCTGACCAACACCAACAGCCCGCTGATCTGCAACGGATACAAGGACCGAGAGTTCATTGACCTGGGTCTTCAGGCAACCCGCATGGGCTACAAGGTATTCTTTGTGGTAGAAATGCTGGGTGAGCTACCGTTGCTGATCGAGCGCGCGCGTGCCACCGGAATCAGGCCCAACATCGGCCTCAGACTGAAACTGGCGGCCAGAGCCGGTGGTCACTGGAGCGAATCAGGCGGCGATTACAGCCTTTTTGGTCTGACCACAACCCAACTGGTGGAGGTGGTCGACCTGCTGAAGGCTGCGGGTATGCTCGACTGCATCCGCCTGGTGCATTACCACCTCGGTTCACAAATTCCCAACATTCGCGATGTTCGAACCGCGGTCAACGAAACCGTACGCTTCTACGCCGAACTGGCAGAAGAGGGTGCGCCCATGGGCTACATCGACCTCGGCGGTGGATTGGCGGTGGACTACGACGGATCCAAGACCAACTTTGTACACAGCATGAACTACACCATAGACGAGTACTGCGCCGACGTCATCGAGGTGATCATGAACGTGCTCGATGAAAAGGGAATCGAGCATCCTACCGTGATCACCGAGTCCGGGCGCGCCACCGTTGCGTACTCTACGGTACTGCTGTTCAACACACTGGAGATCTCCAGATCGCAGCCTGAGGAGCTGCCGCAGTCGCTGCCGGACGGCGCGCACGAACTGATACAGAACATGCACGAGGTGCTGCACAGCTTGAGCGTCAAGAACGTGCAGGAGTGCTACAATGATGCTATCTATTATCGCGAGGAGATACGCGAACGCTTCCGTCTTGGCCAGATCAGCCTGCGCGATCGCGCTCTGGCGGAGAACTACTTCCTGGAAATTCTCAAACAGGTGCTGACGCTGAAGTCCAAGCTCAAACGGACGCCGGTTGAGCTCGAAGGACTGGACGATGCCATGTTCGACATCTACTACGGCAATTTTAGCGTCTTCCAGTCCCTGCCCGACACCTGGGCAATCGATCAGGTTTTTCCGGTCATCCCGATTCACCGGCTGAACGAGGAACCCACGCGCAAAGCGATAATCGCCGATATCACCTGCGACTCGGACGGGAAGATCGACCGCTTCGCCGACTTCCACGACGTACGACGTACCATTGCGGTACACGAAGTTGCCGCCGACCAGGATTACTACTTCGGGGTTTTCCTGGTCGGAGCCTATCAGGAGACTCTTGGCGACCTTCACAACCTCTTCGGCGACACAAACGTGGTAAGCATCCGCATCAACGAAGACGGCAGTTTCGATTTTCTCAATGAGACCGAGGGTGATTCCATAGCCGACGTCATATCGATAGTCAACTACGAACCCAAGACGCTGCTGCGGATGTTCCGTGAGAAGGCTGAACGCGCGGTGCGTTCGGGCAAACTGACGGTAGCCGAGAGACGTCGGATTCTGGACACCTACGAGCAGAGTCTCAACGGCTACACCTATTTCAAGACCTGAAGCGGGAGAGTGTATGGCAGATGTACTGATTATCGGTGCCGGCGGCGTTGGTCAGGTGGTAACCCACAAATGCGCGCAGCTGCCCGAAGTGTTTGAGCGTATAGTCCTGGCCAGCCGCACAGAGGAGAAGTGCAAGCGGATAGCCTCGCAGCTCGCACGTCCGATCGAGACCGCACGCGTAGACGCGGACAACGTGGCGGAACTGGTGACGCTGATCGAGCGCGTCAGACCGCAGCTGGTTATCAACGTTGCCCTGCCCTATCAGGATCTGCCGATCATGGACGCCTGTCTTCAGACCGGAGTAGACTATCTGGACACCGCCAACTACGAACCACGCGACCAGGCGCGCTTTTCGTACTCGTGGCAGTGGGAATATCAGCAGAGGTTCAAGGACGCCGGCCTGATGGCGCTGCTCGGCAGCGGCTTTGATCCCGGTGTGACCAACGTCTTCACCGCCTACGCGCTCAAACACCATTTCGACACCATCGAAGAACTCGACATTATCGACTGCAATGCCGGCGATCACGGTCAGCCGTTTGCTACCAACTTCAATCCTGAAATCAACATCCGCGAGGTTAGCGCCAAAGGACGCTTCTTCGAGAACGGAGCCTGGGTTGAAACCGAGCCGCTCTCGGTGAGCAAGGAGTTTGATTTCCCGGCGGGCATCGGGCCGCGCAGAATCTACCTTATGTATCACGAGGAACTCGAGTCGCTCACGCAGCACATCCCTGGGATCCGCCGCGCGCGCTTCTGGATGACTTTCTCGAACAACTACCTCAAGCACCTCGAGGTACTGCAGAATGTCGGTATGACCCGCATCGATCCGGTTCGTTTCCAGGGGGTCGACATCGTACCGCTGCAATTTCTCAAAGCACTGCTGCCCGATCCCGCAAGCCTGGGACCGCTGACAAAGGGGAAGACCTGCATCGGCTGTCTGATCAACGGAAAAAAAAATGCGCAACAACGGCGCTACTACGTCTATAATATCTGCGACCATGAAGCTGCCTACCGTGAGGTACAGTCGCAGGCAATTTCGTACACCACCGGGGTTCCTGCAATGATCGGCGCCACTATGATGCTGACCGGTGTGTGGCGCGGCAGTGGTGTTTTCAACATGGAGCAGCTCGACCCCGATCCCTTTATGGACGCATTGAACAAGTACGGACTACCATGGACCGAGACGTTTTTGTAAATTTTGATCCCCAGGATGTCCCGTCGCCAGCGTTCGTGATCGACGCTGCAGCGGTGCGCCGCAATGTAGCGCTGCTGGAGCAGGTACAACGCGACAGCGGAGCCACCGTACTGATGGCGCTCAAGGCGTTTGCCATGCCGGCGCTGGCCGAACAGATCTGCCCACCGCTCGCCGGTGTCTGCGCCAGCGGGCTGTGGGAAGCTCAACTCGGCCGTGATCACTTCGGCGGCCAGGTTCACACCTACGCGCCGGCGTTCAGGGATGACGAGTTCGACCAGATTCTAGACCTTTCGGACCACGTGGTTTTCAACTCTTTCAGCCAATGGAAGCGCCTGCGCCGGCGCGCCCGTGCGGCCGCTGCGGCCCGGCCCGCCGAGCGGCCGCTGCGATTTGGAATGCGCATCAACCCCGAGCATTCGGAAGCCGAAGTGGCCTTGTACGATCCCTGCGCACCCTACTCGCGTCTCGGTGTCACGCAGGCGGCGTTCGAAGCAGACGAGCTCGACGGTCTGAGCGGATTGCACTTCCACACGCTCTGCGAACAGAACGTCGACGCGCTCGAGCGCACCGTAGAGGCATTCCTGCAGAAGTTCGGCAGTTACCTCGATCGGATGCAGTGGCTCAACCTCGGCGGGGGGCACCACATCAGCCGTGCCGACTACGATCGAGCGCGCCTGCAGACGCTGATACAGCGTCTGCAATCGGACTACGGCGTTGAAGTATTTCTGGAGCCCGGCGAAGCCGCGATAATTCACTGCGGTATACTGGTGTGCAGCGTGCTCGACGTGATTGACAATGGCATTCCTATCGCCATCCTGGACACATCGGCAACCGCGCATATGCCCGACGTCCTCGAGATGCCGTACCGGCCGGACGTATGGAATACCGCGGCGCCGGGGGTACTGAGTCACACCTACCGGCTCGGGGGCCTGACCTGCCTGGCCGGCGACGTAATTGGCGATTACTCCTTTGAGCAGCCGCTTCAGCCCGGCCAACGGCTGGTCTTTGACGATATGGCGCACTACACCATCGTCAAAACCACCATGTTCAACGGAGTACGCCATCCGGCGTTGGTTATCTATGACTCGGACAACGGACAATCACAGCTGGTACGGCGCTTCGATTACCACGATTTCCTGAGGCGACACGCGTGAGCCCAAACAGCGGCCGGCGGCCGCTGCAGTTCCTGGGCAGCGAGAACCCCACCCCGGATCCCGCTACGGCCCTGTTCCACGTGATTCCGGTACCCTTTGAGCGCAGCGTGTCCTACGGCGTTGGTGCTGCGCGGGGGCCCGGCGCTATTCTTGAAGCCAGCGAACAGCTGGAAGTGTTTGACGGAATCGATGTTCCGCTGCGCCACGGAATCTATACCTGGCCCGCTGTTGACTGCGACGGGGACACCAGAACCGTCCTGGACCGCGTGCAGTCCGCCTGCGCGCGTACTCTGGCCGCCGCGGCCATTCCGGTGGTTCTGGGCGGTGAACACGCGCTGACGCTAGCGGCGGTTGAGGCGGCGGCCGCTGCCGCTGAACTCGGCGTGGTGCAGCTGGACGCACACGGCGATCTTCGCGATCACTATCACAAAGACCGCTATAGTCACGCCTCGGTGATGCGGCGGTGCCACGAGCTCGGTGTGCCCATCCATTCACTCGGCGTGCGCGCCCTCGCGCCGGATGACCGGGAGATGCGCCGCGCGCACCCCGATCGCATCACCTTCCAGGATGCGGTAGACCTGGTTCCATCCTCGGTGGGCGAGGTTCTGCTTCCTGCCGCGTTTCCCGATCGGGTCTATCTGACTATCGACCTGGACGGTCTCGATCCGTCGCTGATCTCAGCCACCGGGACGCCCGAACCGGGCGGACTCGGTTGGTACCAGACACTATCGCTGATTGAATCGCTGGCGAGCCGGCACCGGATTGTAGCGTTTGACGTGGTGGAACTGGCACCGATAGACGGCCGCCACGCCGATGACTTCTGCGCCGCCCGTCTGGTATACCAGGTCATGGGGATTATTGCCCGCCGGTCCGCTTCGTGAGCTGTTAGTTGATCGGTTCAAGGTTTGGCGGAAAACAATTCCCGCGCTGCGCCCGGGCTGATACAATACTTCTAACGGAGGCTCTGCGGTGAAATTCAAGGAACGCGTTCTCAACGCCTTCACCCGTTTACTGCTGCATGCGACCTGCAGAATCGACGCCGAAGAAATGAAGTCCATCCCGTGGGATGGACCTGCGCTGCTACTGTCCAACCACGTGACCAACATCGAGGGCCCGCTCTACTACGTGTTCTTACGCCCGCGCAAAATGACCGCGCTGGCCAAACGCGAACTGTGGGACAACCCCGTCACGCGCCTGTACATGAATACCTGGAACATCATCCCGATCGCGCGCGGCGGCGTAGACAGCAACGCGATGCGCGCGTGCATGCGGGCGCTCGATGAAGGCTACATCCTGGGAATGGCGGCCGAAGGCACCCGCAGCAAGACCGGCAAGCTTCGTAAAGGGCAACCGGGTGCTACCCTGCTGGCAACCCGCAAGGACGTGCCTCTCTTTCCGATCGTTCACTGGGGATTGCTCGATCTCAAGACAAACCTGAAACGCCTCAAGCGAACCCCGGTCAGCGTGCGCGTGGGTAAGCCGTTCCGGCTGCGCAAACCCGGAGGCGGCTCCATCACCTCGGCGGACCGCAGGCAGATGGTCGACGAGATGATGTACCAGCTGGCGGTTCTGCTGCCGCCCGAGCTGCGCGGCGATTACGCTGACCTGTCGAAGATGACCACCGACTACGTTCAGTTTGTCTCTGATGACGCCGGGTGAAACGCCCGCCACGAGAACAGAAAGTGGTGTATCGACAGTGCCGGCTCCAGGCGGCTCCCTGCCAGATCTCCTTCAATTGCGCGCCCGGCTTCGTTCCACACGCTCGCGGTCTGTTGATCGATAATCTGCCCGGCCTCGACGGTAAAGGTCAGTGAACGGCCGTTGACCTCGGGATAGAACGCGTTGGCGGTACCAACGTCTCGCCCACCGGCAACCCAACCGTCGTCCAGCGCGCTGGCTGTTCCCGGTGCCCAGAATACCACCACCGGCGTGCCGTCGAGTTCACGCTCGATAACCCGCTGGGCCTCCAGTTCGGGGAAACCCACGGCGGCAACGGCATCACCGTGATACACCGACAGAACTCGCGTCATCGGATTCTCGCTGTCTGCGGCTACAACATCCGGCCCGCGATAGAGAAACGGGCTTGTTGAACTGTCGTAGCCCACGTAGGGGTTGCGTCCGTAGTCCCGGCGGTAGCCGGTCTCAAACGAGAGCACCTCGGCGTCCGCGAAGCCGGCTTCTGCTTCGCTCCACGAAATCAGCATCGACGGGACGAACGCCAGCTGTTGCCCGGCGTAGCGGCCGGCTACACCGCGGCCGGTGGCCTGTATCCACCACGTTTCGGTCTGCCTGTCGTACATGATCATGTTGGAATAGATCAGCCGTCCCGAAACACCAAAATCGAGCAGCTGATCGTCAAACGTGCGCTCGAAAACAACACCGGTATTACACAACGGACAGTAGGTCACCGCCAGCGGTTTCCCACCCACCTCATCGTTGACAATCTCGTGCCACATCAGAATCTGTAACGGGTAGATCCGCGTCGTGTTATTCACTGTCACAGCCAGCACCGCCTCATCACCACGCATCCACCGCTGCGCCTCGGACATCGAGACAAACTGCGGGTTGTCGATTGCCGGTATACCGTCCTTGGGCGGACCGCCGGCAACCACCTCGCGATACGATATCAGCGCGCGCGAGAAGTCAGTGCTGAACTGAGCGGCTCCACTCGGTGGCGGCTGATCCTGCAACTCCGGCGGCAGCTCCAGCGGCACATAGGTACCGCCGTCGGTGCGCAACTCGGCACCGATGGTAGCCAACCGCCGCATCTCCTGTTGTGCCCGTTCACCGGGCGCAGCGGAGAGAGCGTCCTGCTGCGAGTCATTTTCGCCGGCCTGCTCGCGGCCACCGCCGGCAAATAGCGTCACCGCGGCAATGATCAGCAGCGCCGGCAGCAACAAAACAAGAAAATTGCGTTTCATAGTATTCCTCCTCTGCAATGCGTATACGAGTCGCTATATATGTAACTACAAGTATACTGCAGACGAGCGGTTTTGTCAGGAATATGTCAGGCTCTACTGGAATTTGTGCATGGAACGGCGGTCGATTATGTCTTTGAGCCGAAAGGCCGGCCTGCCGCTACACGCTGAAGCGTACGTTGATGATATCGCCGTCGGCTACGATGTAGCTCTTGCCCTCAACGCGGAACCTCCCGGCGTCCTTGACGGCTTTCTCCGACCCGTAGTGCACCAGATCATCATAGCTGAATACTTCAGCGCGGATAAAACCGCGCGCCAGGTCGGAATGTATCGCAGCGGCGGCGTCAACTGCATTCTGCCCCTGGCGTATGGTCCAGGCACGAACCTCGTCCTTGCCAACGGTGAAGAAACTGATGTAGCCGAGCGTTCGGTAGGCAAAGGCTGTCAGCCGTTTCTGCGCCGACTCGCTGATAGCCATATCCTGCATGAACGCCTGGCGTTCCTCGTCGCTGTCCAGCCGGCCCAGCTCCATTTCAAAGCTTCCGGCGAACTCAACCACCGCGTAGTGCTGCGCAATAGCATCTATCGCGGCGTTACTGTTGCCGTAGCTCTGCTCACTGGAATTGAGCACCACAAACATCTGCTTGGCCGAGAGGAACTGAAACCCGGCAACCGCCTTGCGCTCTTCAGCGCTCAAATCCAGGGTCCGCAGCGGCTGCCCTTCTGTGAGGTGAGCCGCCAGACGCTCGATCAGCTTCTGCTCGGAGACCAGCTGCGGCGTCTTCTTGCCGCGCTGCAGATCGTGAGCGATGCGTTCCAGACGACGCTCGGCAACAATCAAGTCGGCCAGGATCAACTCGGTGGCAATAGTCTCCACTTCTGCCACCGGATCGGGGCTCCCGTGTGTCTCGTCGATCACCGGGTCATGGAAGTTGCGCGCTACCACACAGAGCGCATCGGCGTTCTTGATCAACTGCATCGCGGCGCCTGAGAAGACCCCGTGCTCGGCGGCCCCCGCTGAAAGCCCGGCAAAATCGATGAACTCTACCGTGGCAAAGATGGTCTTTTTGGGCTGATACATTTCGGACAGGCGCGTCACGCGCTCGTCCTGGACGTCGACCACCGCCACATTTGGCTCGAGCTTCTGCGAGACATACTCTGAGACTTCGGCACTCTGCCCGGTGAGTGCGTTGAAGATTGTGGTCTTGCCTGACTTCTGTAAACCGATAAGGCCGATGTTCATGATGAGCCGAATAATGGCAGATCATCGCAGCTTAGGCAACGCACAGGCCCATCTGAATCAGAAACGGCCGATGATCACGTCACCTTCTTGCAGAATCCCGGCGTCCACCAGCGCGCGCTGATACGAGGTTGACTCGCGGCTGACGCGCACCGTTGCCCCGGAGATTCCGTCAAAGGAGTTCTGCACGGTGCGGGTGGCACCCGATCTGACGTCAACGCCAAAAACGTTGTCCTCATTGACGGCACCGGCGTAGTGGTCGACCGACCAGTCCACAAGCGAAGTCTTGCTGGTTGCGTCTTCGCCGATCAGTGACTGTGCGATGGCGCTGTGATTACCGGACCAACCGCCGAGACCGAAGTAACCGTACGCTGCTTCTGCCGGTTGCGGCACTCCACCGTCAAAGCTGACGCCCAGCGCTTCCAGGAACTCAAGAACCGATGAGGCGGGTGTCACGCCGGAGAGTACGCCGCGATCGTTGACCACGTGAGACCACAAATCGTGAATCTCGAAGAAGTTCCGCTCAGCGATCTCCGCCCAATCCTGTGGGCGCATCAGGCCGCTGCCGGAGGTGCGCCATGTTGGTACCAGATCACCGCTGGCAATTGTGACCTCACCGAAGGGCTTGTCGAAGTCAAAACCGGCATCGAATTTCATCTCGTACTGGTAACGGGTTACCGGGCACACAATTGCCACCGCGGCAACATTATCCGAGCTTACGCCAACCGCGTAGAACGACATCATGTCTACGGTGTAAACGGTGAACATCGATTCACCGGCTGCGTAGTCATCACCCGGCGTGGCCGCCGTTGGATCAACACTGTAGTCGATTGCCACGTAGGCGTTGCCGCTGCTGCGCGGAATCCAGTACCCGTCGCGCTGGACCCAGAAGACCATTTTGGCGTCCTCTATGATGCCGTCCTCATCGAGGGTCAGAATGGTCTCGATGTACTGCGTGGCGTCCTCAAACGCGGTACCACGCGCCTCACCGCCCCACGAGTAGCCCACGTGACGCCCGGCCAGCGAGGGTTCGGCAACCGGTTCACCCACGCGCAAGCGATCCCCGCAGGCTGCCACGGCAATCACACCGACGGCGATTACCGCCGCCATCAACAATAACGAAAGCTTCTTCATTGAGATTCTCCTCTTCGTGTCTGTATATCGCGCTATCGCGGCAAAACAGTCTGCTGTATATGACAATGCCAATCATAATCTGCTGGGGCATCTTGCGCAAGCAGGCACGGCGGCGCGCAGGGGATCACAGTCTTGTCGGATCAGGCGCGCTTACGCCGAAGGACAGCCACACCCGGCCGCGCAAAACGCAAGCCCCCGGCGGCATCAACACTGACTTCCGGCGAACACAGCAGTAGCTCACCGGCCGGCGTTGCTACCTGCTGCGGCCGCTGGGAGAATGACACCACGATATCGATCGAACCGCGGCGCAGCTGCAGCCAGCCGGCGTAGGGGTCGCAGGTCACCGAGCAGCGCGTGCGGTCCGGCGAGCGCAGATCCGCCTCGCTGCGACGCAGCGCCAGCAACGCACGGTACCACTCGAGCATGTCCGCATGACCAGGGCTGGACTGCTCCTGCCAGTCGAGCACGCTGTCGTGAAAAGTCTGCGCTGCCTGGGGGTCGGGGATATCCTCGGGTTTCCAGCCAAACGCCGAGAACTCGCGCCGACGGCCTTGCTTGACCGCCGCGCCCAGGTCGGCGTCTGCGTGATCGGTGAAATAGAGAAACGGGCTCGAGGCTGCCCACTCTTCACCCTGGAACAGCATCGGCACAAACGGCGACAGTAACGTCAACGCCGCGGCTATCTGCGCCTGCGCTGCTGATACCAGGTGGCAGAGGCGCTCTCCGCGGGCGCGGTTACCAACCTGGTCATGGTTCTGACTGTAGGCCAGAAAGCGCTTGCCCGGCAGGTTGCAAACCGGCCGCCCGTGGCGCCGCCCGCGCGAGGGCGCGTAGTCGCCGGCGTGAACAAATACCTCGCGCAGGCTTGTAGCCAGGTCCTCAACGCCGTTGAAACCGGCGTAGTAACCCTGCTGCTCTCCGGTCAACGCCACGTGCAGCGCGTGGTGAAAATCATCGCTCCACTGCGCATCGAGTCCGTAGCCGCCGAATGAGCGCGGCGTAACCAGGCGCGGGTCGTTGAGGTCGCTTTCAGCGATCAGCTGCAGCGGCCGGCCGAGCCGGTGCGAGAGGATATCGACTTCAATCGACAGCTCCTCGAGAAAGTGCAGCGCCGACATATCAAAGAGTGCGTGAACCGCGTCGATACGCAGTCCGTCACACCCGTAGTCGTGCAGCCACATCAGAGCGTTATCAAAAAAGAAACGGCGCACTTCATCGCTGCCGGGCCCGTCCAGGTTGATTGCGGTTCCCCAGGGGGTCTTGTAGGCGTCGGTGAAATAGGGCCCAAACTCGCCGAGGTAGTTACCCTCGGGGCCGAGATGGTTGTAGACCACGTCCATCAGCACCGCCAGCCCGCGAGCGTGGCACGCCTCTACAAAACGATGCAACCCGGCCGGCCCGCCGTAGGCATCGTATACCGCAAACAGCGCCACTCCGTCGTAACCCCAGCCGCGCGCGCCGGATGCCGCGGCAACCGGCAACAGCTCAACGTGGCTGACGCCGAGCTGCCTCAGGTAGTCCAGGCGTGCGATAGCCGCATCAAAGGTTCCCGCCGCGGTGAACGTTCCCACGTGGAGCTCGTAGATCACCGCGCGATCCAGCGCCGCAGCGCGGAACGAGCTGCCGGCCGGATCGGCGTCTGCAGCAGGCCCGCTGAGCGGCTGGACCCAACAGGAGGCTGCGTGAACACCGTCCGGCTGCCAGCGTGACCTCGGATCGGGGCGCCAGGGGCCGCCGTCAACACTGAACAGGTAGCGGTCCCCGGCAGCCGGACGCGGCTCGTCCAGAATCCAGTAGCCGCGTTCCACCCGGCTCAGCTGGTGGCGCTGCTCGTTGAGTTCAACCACCACGCCCTGCGCCGCCGGCGCCCAGACGCTCAGACGGTCATGCTTTCTATGCTTGTTCATCGAGCTTCTCCAATAGAGCTACCGGAAAGGCCCGCAGCAGCGTGTGCAGCGGTTGGACACCCGGCTCTACCGCGGCTCCGCTGAGCACGTCTGTCCAACGGCCTTCAGGCACCTCGAGCGAGGTGTCACCCCAGTCGGCGGCCAGTAACAGCGGGAAACGCACCGCTACGGTCAGCACACACTCACCGCGGATATAGGCTACGACGTGGCCGGCTTTGGCTCCCCGGGCGTGCAGCGGGATGTAAGAAGCGCCGGGGCCGAGCACATCGGGGCGGCGCCTGCGCAGCCGCAGTGCACGCGCGGTCAACAGCAGCTTGGGAATACCCTCGGCGCTGCGTCGCAGTGCCTCCTCGGGCGCCATGGACCGCTCCTGCTGCAGCAATTTGCGCCGCGTGTCAAAGTCAACCGGCCGGCGGTTGTCAGGATCTACCAGGCTGTAGTCCCACAGTTCGTTGCCCTGATAGATATCGGGCACCCCGGGAGCAGTGAGCTTGATCAGCGCCAGCGATAGCGAGTTCAGCTTGCCGGCCTCATCGATGCTCTGCACCATCTGTTCGATGTCACCGCGCGCGCGTTCATCGGCCAGCAGACGCTCGACAAAGCTGCGGATTGCGTTTTCGTACTCCTGGTTCTGATTGGTCCAGGTGGTGAAACGCTTGGCCTCGCGGATGGCTTTTTCCGTGTACGCGCTGACGCGCGCCACGTCTATCGGCCAGGCGCCAACCACCGTCTGGTAGAGCAGATACTCGGTCTCCGGATCGGGGAAGGCTCCGCTGCGATAGGCGGCGGCGTGTTCACGCAGTGTGTCACAAAAACCCGCCCACGCCTCGGGTATCTCGGAGAGCACGCAGAGACGCGCCCGCACATCCTCGCTGCGCTTGGTGTCGTGGGTCGAAGTGGCCAGCATGGCCCGTGGGTGGTGCTCGACGCGCCGCTGCATCTCGGCGTGAAACTCTTCCAGCGCAAGGCCAAAGCTCCCCGGATCGCCGCCGACCTCGTTCAGCGCAGCAAACCGGGTATAACAATAGAAGGCGGTGTCCTCCGCGCCCTTGGCCATAACCGGACCGGTCAATTGCTGCACGCGGGTTGCCAGCTCACGCTCTGCCCTGCCGGGGTGCTCGAGCTTGAGAATCGCTCCCAGAAAACCGAACAGCTCCGGATCAACATCCGGCCGCCGCTGCTGCGCGGTAGCCACCGCCTCGTCGATGATGCGGACGTCTTGCTCGTCAGGCGCCGCGTCGGCGCTGCGCACGTAGGAGCGGTAGACCGCGAAGGACGCAACCAGCACGGCCAACGCGTCGTAGATCTCATCGCGGGTAAAATCGCGGAAGCGGCGATGATGCAGAAAAATCTCGGTGGCAAGTGAACTCAGCCGGTTCATATCGCTACCGAGCAACTCGGCCACCACCAGATCCTTCTTCTGCTGCAGCAACTGCTGGTAATCAACCGGCTCCTCGGCACCAATGAAGCTGTGATAGTAATCATCGAATGCCTGTTGGTGCGGCGCATAGATCAGGAGCCGGCAGGCGTTGATCAGAAAATCGTAGCCGGTGGTTCCCTGTACCGGCCACGACGCCGGCAGCCGCTCACCGGGATGCAGAATCTTTTCCACCACTATCCAGGCCTGCGGAGCGGCATTGCGCAACCGTAAAAAATACTCCTGCGGATCGCGAAGCCCGTCCGGGTGGTCGATGCGCAAGCCGTCAATTACACCCCCGGCCAGCCATTCGATGATCAGTTCGTGCGTATCCTGGAAGACGTCTTCGTCCTCGGCGCGCAGACCCACCAGATCGTTGATATCGAAAAAGCGCCGGTAGGCCAGGTCGCTGCGCGCCACGCGCCAGAACGCCAGACGGTAGTTCTGACGGCTCAGCAGTGCGTCCATCCGGTCGGCGTCGGCGTTGACCGCCTCGATCTCCTCGTCTACGGCGCGGCGAACCATCGGCTGCTCGTCCAGCAGACGGCCGAGCTGTACACGAAGCACTTCCTTGTCACGGTGGCGCCGGCGGGTGCTGGCACGGTCGGTTGCAGTGGGAAGCGGCAGATAATCCAACGCACTGGCAACAAACCCCAGATCGGGCGAGCCGCGGCGCTGTTCCGCCTTGCTGATAATCGGCGCCAGCGACCGTGGATCGACCGGCAGCACGTGATCAAAGTAGCGCAGGACAAACGCACCGCCGCTGCGTTCCAGTCTGAGCTGCCTTGCCTCAACTATGCGCCCGTAGTGATCCCCCAGGATCGGCAGCAGGATGCGGTTATCACCTTCTTCCTGCGAGTAGTGCCAGTCCACATCGAAGTACGAGGCGTAGCGGCTCGATGGGCCGTTTTCCAGCACATCCCACCACCAACGGTTCTCGGGACCGGAAATCGCCATATGGTTAGGCACCACGTCCAGCACCTGGCCCAGACCGTTCTCTACCAGCGTGCGGCAGAACCACTGATGGGCCTTCTCGCCCCCAAGCTCGGCGTTGACCCTTCCGTGATCGACAACATCGTAGCCGTGAGTGCTGCCGGGAGCAGCCTGAAGATAGGGCGAGCAGTAGACGTGCGAGACGCCGAGATCGGCGAGGTAGTCGGCTATGCGCGCAGCAGCGTCAAAGTCAAACCCGGCGTGCAGCTGGATTCGATAGGTCGACAGCACACTGTGTGGCATGTCTATTCCTGTGCCTGCAGCACAATCACGCTGCGGCTCTCGGCCGCCACGCGGTCACCGGCGCTCAGCACGCGCCGATCCTCGATCCATCCCTCGGCGGAATCAATCACCATGCGCCAGCGTCGCCCCCAGACCTTGTCCGGAAGCGTGAAATCCAGCGGCTCGTAGTGCGCGTTGAAGATCAGGTAGAACGAATCATCGATGACCTTGAGCCCAAAGACATCCGGACTCGGTACAGCCGAGCCGTTGAGATAGATAGCAATCGACTTGGCGTAGCCTTCGTTCCAGTAACTGTCTTCCATCTCATTGCCGTCAGGAGTAAACCAGGCGATGTCCTCCAGTCCGCGACCGTAGATCGCCTGGCCCTGAAACCAGTGTCGGCGGCGAAAGACCGGGTGCTCACGACGGAACGCCACCAGTGTGCGCATGAAGCGCAGGAACTCGCGGTCGGCCCGGTCCCAGTGCAGCCACGAAAGCTCGTTATCCTGGCAGTAGGTGTTGTTGTTGCCGTTCTGGGTGCGGCCAATTTCATCACCGGCGCTCAGCATCGGTACTCCCTGAGAAAGAAACAGCGTCAGCATCAGGTTGCGCCGCTGCCGATTCCGTAGTGCCAGAATTTCGCTCTCTTCGGTGGGGCCTTCAACACCGCAATTCCACGAACGGTTGTGCGATTCTCCGTCGCGGTTGTCTTCGCCGTTGGCCTGGTTGTGTTTCTCATTGTACGACACCAGATCGGTCAGAGTGAAGCCGTCGTGGCAGGTGACGAAGTTGATGCTGGCGTAGGGGCGGCGGCCGGTGTTTTCGTAGAGATCCGAACTACCGGTAACGCGATAGGCAAACTTGGCCAGCGTCTGGTCCTGCCCGCGCCAGAAGCTGCGGATGGAGTCGCGGTACTTGCCGTTCCACTCAGACCAACCCGGGGGAAAGTTGCCGACCTGGTAGCCGCCCTCGCCTACGTCCCACGGTTCAGCTATCAACTTGACCTGGCTTATCACAGGGTCCTGCTGGATAATGTCGAAGAAGGCCGACAGCCGATCCACGTCGTGCAGCTCCCGCGCCAGCGTACTGGCCAGATCAAAGCGGAACCCGTCAACGTGCATCTCCAGGATCCAGTAGCGCAGCGAATCCATGATCAGCTGCAGCACGTGGGGATGACGCATGTTGAGACTGTTACCGGTACCGGTGTAGTCAACGTAGTAGCGCGGGTCCTCGGACGAGAGCCGGTAGTAGGCACCGTTATCCAGCCCCTTGAAGCACAACGTCGGGCCATCGTGATTGCCCTCGGCGGTGTGGTTATAGACAACATCCAGGATAACCTCGATACCGGCCTTGTGCAGCGTCTTGACCATCTGCTTGAACTCAGCCACCTGAACCCCGGCGGTCTCGCGCGCGGCGTACTCGCTGTGCGGCGCAAAGAACCCGATGGTGTTGTAGCCCCAGTAGTTGCGCAAGCCCTTTTCCAGCAGGTGACCGTCGTGCACAAACTGGTGCACCGGCATCAGTTCCAGCGAGGTCACGCCCAGGCGCTTGAAGTAGTCGATCGACGACGGATGCGCCAGCGCGCTGTAGGTTCCGCGCAGCTCGGCGGGTATCTCGGGGTGGATCACCGAGAAGCCCTTGACGTGCAGCTCATAGATCACCGTCTCGTTCCACGGCACCCGCGGCGAGTGATCATCGGTCCAGTCAA